>NZ_JBFUIX010000355.1:0-2200 GCF_056401635.1 Paenibacillus sp. P4_E11
GGGCTGCTGCGAGTTCGAATGTCGTTTCTGAGCAAAAGGTATGAGTATGAGGCCTACGGCAGAGGGGTATACGAGATTACATCACCTGCATTCTCACGGGAATATGAGATTCGAGACGAGAGCGGGAGCATCGTGGCTACGTTCGAGCGGGTCGATGGATGGTTCGCGGCGTCCGCATACTCTCTCCGTAATCATATCGCCCAAGTGAGTAGCTACGAGTGGATTACTGTTATCCTGGGTATGCATGAGATCCAGAAGAGACAGCGACAGCAGCACGCATAACCTATGATTATGGTATTGAAGAGATAGACCTTCCTTGAGCTTGATCGGGAGGTCTATTTATTTTGTTCTATCCAGTTCGAGAGTTCGATCATCCTTCAGATTATCTTCAGATTTCTTTAGGTTTTTTTACGAGAATCTGAATAAGTAGTTGGTATGATAGTCCAAGCAACACCACTACTTTCTAGATGATCATATGGAGGAAATCGATGAAAACGAACATCTATGTCCTATATGGAGGCAAATCTGCCGAACACGACGTGTCCTTGAAGACGGCTCAAACGGTCATTAACGCACTAGATAAACAAACATATAACGTTCATCCTATATACATTTCCAACAATGGTGTATGGAGCAGCTACGGTAGAGTAGAACGCAATGTGGACCATGTCGAACTGTTGCGGATGAATAGCACGAGCGGAGATGTGGCGGTTTCTGTGGGGGGCATACTGATCCGCTACCTCGCCTCGGGTGAACCTTGTGTAGTCTTTCCCGTCATTCATGGGACCCATGGGGAAGATGGTACGATTCAAGGGTTGCTGGAACTATTGAATGTGCCTTATGTCGGGAATGGTGTGCTGGCATCGGCCACAGGAATGGATAAAGTCGCGATCAAGCGAGTGTTCGCTAGCGTCGGCATCCCTCAAGTGGACTACCAATCGGTGCTTCGGCACAAGTGGATCGAGCATCAAGATCATGTCGTCTCGCGCCTAGAGCGGGAACTTGGTTATCCGTGCTACGTGAAGCCTGCTAACTTGGGCTCGAGTATCGGGATTAGCCGCTGCGAAGATCGCCATGCTCTATTTCGTGCAGTTGATACTGCATTCACATTCGATCGGAAGCTTATCGTGGAACGGGAAGTGGTAGGACGGGAAATCCAGCTGGCCGTTATGGGCAACGATCATCCAATATGCTCCGTGGCAGGGGAGTTCGAGAAGGAACCGGAGTTTTTCCACTATAAGCGGAAATACATCGATGGCAACTTGGTTCAACGCATACCTGCACGAATATCCTCTGACATGTATGAACAGATGCGCGACCTCGCGCTGCGAGCATTCCAGGTACTCGACGGGTCAGGATTAATGCGAGTGGATTTCTTCCTCACGGCTAACGATGAAGTATACCTGAATGAAGTGAACACAATGCCTGGCTTCACGAAGATCAGTATGTTTCCTGCACTCTGGGAGCGAACTGACGGGACTACGTATCCTCAACTAATCGAACGGCTTATCGCGCTGGCCACCCAGCGTCATGAACAGAAACAGACGATCCGCTATGGGAGGGATGGAGCATGATTCAACGGTCAATGAGACAGCTGGCAGACATGATCGGGAACGCGGAGGTTGCTCATACCAATGAATATTTGCAGGTGCGCGGGGTTTCGACGGATACACGGAGTATCAAGCCAGGCAGTCTGTTCGTGCCTATTATTGGACCGCGGTTCAATGGTCATGATTATGTTCGTGAAGCTGTGGCTAATGGAGCCGTGGCATCGTTGTGGGATCGATCTGAACCTGACCCGCCGAGCGATATCCCGCTGTTACTAGTAGAGGATACACTACTTGCCATCCAACAGTTGGCCGGAGCTTATCGAAGGCTGTTGAACGTGAAAGTGGTCGGCATTACTGGGAGCAATGGGAAAACTTCAACCAAAGACATATTGGCTTCTGTATTAGCTACAACGTTCAAAACCCAGAAGACGAGTGGGAATTTAAACAATCATCTCGGGGTCCCATTAACATTGCTACAATTGGAAGAGGATACGGAAATGGCGGTCGTGGAGATGGGCATGTCGAGTCTGGGCGAAATTGAACGATTGTCCCACATCTCGCAGCTGGATGCGGCGATCATTACGAATGTCAGCGAGGTTCACTTAGGCGATTTGAAATCCAGAGACCGCATTGCCCAAGCCAAGCTCTGT
>NZ_JBFUIX010000356.1:0-2187 GCF_056401635.1 Paenibacillus sp. P4_E11
GGAGAAATTGTAGTTCACGCTCATTTGCCTGCCTATCGCATGGCAGGGTTTCGAGTGGTCGGAATCTATGACATCGCGAAGGAGAAGGCAGATCAAGCTGCAAGTCTATTCGGTATTCCTCATGTATACGAATCGCTGCAAGCGCTGCTGCGCAATCCAGAAATCGAAGTAATAGATATCGCCGTCCCTGCTCAATACCAACTGCAGGTGCTGCAAGAAGTTACTCGACACGGTAAGCACGTTTTGTGTCAAAAACCACTTGCAGAAAACTACGCGGATGCCCGACAAATCGTAGAGATCTGTTCCTCAGCAGGGATCAAAGCCGCCAGTAACCAACAAATGCGTTGGTCCCCCGGCATCCAGGCCAGCCGTTCGATCATCAAGCGTGGTTGGTTGGGTACCCCTGTGCAAGCTTCTATTCAGGTGAATGTGCTTACGCAATGGGAGAACTGGCCTTGGCTGACGAAGATCAATACACTCGAAGTGATGTATCATAGCATTCATTATCTGGATTCGATCCGTTATTGTATGGGGATGACCCCGGAATATATTTATGCCGATGGCGCCCGTTATCCGAATCAACCCTACAAAGGGGAAACGCGAACACTGATCCATATTAAGTTTCCTGGTGAAGCCAGAGGCCTTGTCCATGACAATCATAACAACCACTCGCCGCAAGAGGATTGGTATGCCACATTCCGTTTCGAAGGGACGAAGGGTGTTGTGAAAGGAACGAACGGAGCTCTCTACAACTACCCCGATGGGCGTGAGGATACGATCAGCTTGTACAGCGAAGCTCTCCCGGGTCGCTTGCTAACCCCTTCTCTTGAAGGAAAATGGATGCCCCATGCCTTCATGGGAACGATGGGCGAGCTGATGTGTGCGATCGAGGAAGATCGTGAACCGGAGAACAGCATATCGGACAATCTGAAGACGTTGCAAATGGTATTTGCCGCATACCGTTCCATGGCAGACAATCGCCCGGTTTATTTATCCGAGATTGCTAGCGAGTAAGGAACATCCGAATGGGAAGGAAGGATACAATGGCCAAGCAAGAAGAAACGAGCCGTAAGATACATCTCGATTTTCATACGCCTCATTGGGTGGAGCGGGTTGGACAAGAATACGATCCGGAGTTGCTCGTTCGTACATGGAAGGAAGCGCATATCAATGCCGTTACCGTCGTATTCGGTTTATGTGCATGCGGGAATGCGTACTACGAATCGGACGTGGCCCCTGTACATCCGGGTTTGCAGCAGGACTTGTTGACTCCATTGCTGCCTGTCGCGAGTAGAGAAGGAATCAAGATATACGTTCATTTCAGTACCGGCATTCATGATCGCTCCGTCATTGAGCACCCTGATTGGGCGATGCAGACGAAGCAAGGGAAACGATATGACACCAATGCGGGCACGGAGTGGGGATGGCCCTGCTTCAATTCGCCCTTTGTCGAACAGTGGTTCTGGCCACAGTTGAGGGAATTCGTGCCGCGGTATCCGAATATTGAAGGCATCTTCCTCGACATGGTGACGTATACGACGAATAGTTGTTATTGTTCGTATTGCCAAGCAAGAGCGGCCAAACTGGGCTTCGATTTGGATGATGAGGATCAGATGGTGCAATTCCAACGGATCGTGCTGGAAACGTTCATGGAAGAAACAAGGGCTATCGTCAAAACTGCCAATCCTCAAATGGCCTTCACTTGCAACAATCGTTGGTTCGTCGGAGGGGCGAGAAGTGAATCACTAGACTTCCTGGAGCTGGAAGCACCTGTCTCGTGGAATAGTTATCACTTTCCGGTAATGGCACGGTATTTGCGTACGTTCTCCATTGATTATGGCGGCATGACGACGAGATTCCCGAAGAACTGGGGTTACTTCGGAAGCTTGAATAATGAAACGCAGTTAAAGTTTGAATGCGCTACCATCATGGCGACATTAGGCTCCTGCTGTATTGGGGATCAGCTGCATCCATCTGGTAAGCCCGAGCCTGGGGTATACGAATTAATCCGGAATGTGTACGCCTATGTGATGGAACGCGAACAGTGGACGCTTCATGCCAAGTCGGTCCCACATATCGCCCTGATGGCGGATGATCAACCGAATACAGGGGTTGCATTTGTCAGCAGTGAGGAGCCGGTTTCCTACCAAGGTGGGGCCGCCTTCTATGGGGCGGGTTTGGTTATGT
>NZ_JBFUIX010000357.1:0-2170 GCF_056401635.1 Paenibacillus sp. P4_E11
TCTTGGTATGTCATTCTCTTCATTTAAGGCAATCCATGTCCCATTCAAATCAAAATAAGCCAGTTTTCTGCCAGTCACTAATAATTTAGCTTCAAAAACTTGCTCGTAGAAAGTAATGGATTTCTCTAAGCTTGTGACCGAAAAACAAATATGATTGACTCCTCGAATCTGCATAATATGATCTTCCTTTGGGCTTAAAAATGAATTCTTCAGTAGTTTCGTATAACGTTCTTGTATTCACGAACCCTCACCGACTTAAGGCAGCTTCAGCTGCCGGCCGTGACGCGGTTAGTCGGTGCAGGGTTGTCCGCTGCTACCGTTCTACCCTGAGTCAACTTCTGGTGGACCGAGGAGCCGATAGGCGACGACGCGTGAATACGGTGTTATCTGATGCCTGCGCCATCCTCGAGTAAACTAAAGGTTGAGTTTTCTAAGAATACTCCGCCAATAAATATTTTAGCGATTTATTCCATCCCGACTTTTGTTATCATCTTTGAAGAACTCTAAAAGAGGTGAGAAGTATTTAATTATTGATTTGATCCAAGCTATTAAATTTCCAGCACACTCAAAACAACATAAAATGAACGTAAAAGCATCTACAATCGTTATTTCTGTTAATTCCTTTACGGTAACATATCGGTAAATAAAATAAGCTAGCCCACCGTAGGCTAATGTTTTAAAGAAAGCTAGCCATCCTTCACCCGTTTCAAGCTTAAAAAGCATACCTATAAATGAAAAGAAAACGTATACCGCTGTAAAAATAATTCCGATTTTAATAAATGAYACATCAAGTACAATTGAACTCATACTAAAACCCCTTCTCTGTATTTTCTTTTATCACTTGATTTTATAAGATTTTGCGCAGGTTTCAGATAACGTCTCTTGTATTCACGAACTCGAGAACCTTAAGGCGCTTTAGCGCCGGCCGCTGCGCGGTTAGGTTCGCAGGGTTGTCCGCCTGACTCCACTCCCCGAAATTCCTCGGGCGGACCCAGGGAGCGAAAGCGACCGCAGCGTGAATACGGTGTTATACGATGCAATCAGACATCCCCGAATATAACCTCAAACTCAAGATCTTTAACTTCTATATATACTTCTCTATTTAATTCACTATTATCTAATGTAATTACATCTGCCCTAACTAATTGAAATGTAACATTTTCTGCCTCTTCTATTGTTAATGATCCTGTTAAACAATGTATTCCATCAGCAAACTCTTTAAATACAATATTTTGATTCATCGAATATTCATAATCGACCCATTCACTATTACTCATTATTCTTATAGAGTTATTTTTTGGTRTGCACTCAATATAATTTCCCTTGAGAGCAATTTCATATGCATATTGATGTGTCTGCTCACGAGGAGTAGCTACTCCAYACTTCCACGAAAAAGTCCRCCAAACCATCTTATTAAATAAATGTTCGACTATTTGATCCCATGTGTCATAGCAAAAAGCATATATTGGTATTAATCTGGGGTACAAATCAATAATTGCATCTTGAAAGTTTATTAATACTTCAGTATCAGTTATCTTCTTTAGGACTTCTTCAATTTCGTGAGTTTTTATTTTCAGTAATCGGTTATCTTTCATCTTATCAACTCTCTCTGATTGTTTCGTATAACGTTGTTGCATTCACGACGTCACAGCGGCTTAAGGTCCGCAGGACCGGGTGGCGGCCACGCCACTTAGCCGGTGTGATGTATCCGCCTGCTTCATCTTCCCCGAAATCCCTCGAGCGGATCAAGGGGCTTTAGCCCCGTTGCGTGAATGCGGTGTTATAAGATGTTGGCGCCTTCCTCGAGTAATCTAAACTTTCTTATCATTAACTTCCATCTTTTTATTTCGTATATAATCAATAAATTCAGAGGTGTTTTTAATTTTTTGTCTTACAGTCCAATCATTAGTATCTTTTTTATGTTTCGAGAAGCTTTCAATAATAAACTCATTAGATAGAGGCGCAACCCAATTTATTATATAGTTTTTCTTAACTTCTCCTCTCTTTTTCGGTACGATATATTCAACTATTGAATTAGATGCCATTAATCTTTTAAACACATCATTTCCATTTGATATTTGAAATACATACTCCATACATATATCGTCAATTATACAACCAGCCAATTCGAGATTGTTTTCAATGGTGTAAGCCTTAGTTAGGGCTTTAC
>NZ_JBFUIX010000358.1:0-2154 GCF_056401635.1 Paenibacillus sp. P4_E11
CTTCAGCTATGCGCAAACTGCGCTGGAGCTCGGGGTCGTGAAGTACTTGCTGAAGCCAGCTGGAGACGAAGAGATTCTTGAAGCTGTGCTAGACGCAGCGAAACAGTTGCGGGAAGAACTGGAGCTGAAGCATGATCAGGACATGCTTCAGCACAAATGGACGCAACATCTGCCGCACTTACAGAACAACTTCTTCTTGAATTGGATTTCGGGTAAGTTCGATACATGGGAAGTGCTGGAACGGAGTAACGATGTCCAGATCTCGTTATTACCCGATACTCGCTACGGTATTGCAGTCATTGACATGGACCCGCTGCCGGAGCTAGAAACCAGGTTCTCCAATCAAGATGCCTCACTCCTGCAATTCTCGTTGAACAGTATTGCGAAGGAAATGCTGACTGAATGCTGGGTCTGCTCAGATCCAACCGGACACACCATAGTGTTGTTCCCGATGCCAAACGATCGGGACCCGAACCAACATCTACTCCAAGTGAACACCGAGGTCACCCGCTTGCTATCGAACGTCAAGCAGTGTCTGAAATTAACGGCCAGTGCAGGTATCGGCGGCAGTTGCGGCAAGAGTGATGAAGTACCGCTGCTCTACGCTCAAGCGTGCAGTGCCTTACAGAGCCGGATCATATATGGCAGGGATATTGCTATCCCTTATCAGGAGTCGACAGGACACACGCCAGTTCTGGCTGTCGAGCCGAACCTGGAGAAGGCGCTAGAAATTGCGCTGCAGACGGGTGATGAGGTTAAAACCTTGGAAACGGTGAACCTGCTCTGGAAACATGGCATGAGTCGGGCCGAATCAATCAAGGATGTGCATGAGAATGTACTCTATTGGAGCAGTCTGCTCGTCCGCACGATTCAGAAGCAAGGCTGGGTCATCATGGAGTTGGTGGGTGAGGAAGACTATTCGTATTTGCAAAATCATAAGCTGCTGACTACAAAGGAACAAATATATGCCTGGCTCCAGCGCATCGTACGTAGTGTGATTGCATACGTGCACAAGCAGCGCAGTACGACAAGCCATCAGATCGTCAAATCCATACTAAGTATTGTGGAGAACGAGATGGATCAGGAAATTACCCTTCATACTGTCGCTGATCGTCTATTCGTCAATTCCTCTTACCTCAGCCGATTGTTCAAGCAGGAAACCGGGAAGTCTTTCTCTGCATATGTATTGGAACGCAAGATGGAACGAGCGAAGGCGGCGCTAGTCGATGGGGCGAAGATCAGCGAGGCGGCAAGCCTTGTCGGCTATCATGACGGCAGCTACTTCACTCGCGTGTTCCGCAAGTTCTGGGGGGTTACTCCAGGCGAGATTCGTTCCTAGGAGTCTGTCCGACGAGAATCAGATCGTCGGATAGACTCCTAGACTCCTGTAAAATTAAGAAAAAAATGTCTATTCTATTACATGTTCTCTATCAGGATTGTGATATACTGAATACATCTAATGTGAACTTGAGAATAGGGGACGGATCTCATGGATAAACTGGACATGATTCTAAGTAAACTGGAAGCGCTAGAAGAAGGGCAAAAATCGCTGGAGCAAGGGCTAAAATCGCTGGAGCAAGGGCTAAAATCGCTGGAGCAAAGACAAGGCTCGCTTGAACATGGGCAAAGCTCGCTTGAAATTGKGCAAAAAGAACTGGTTCTAAACAGCCGAGCGATCCGTGACCGCCAAGAAGAATCCGATGTTAAACTGGAAGCCTTAGCTATGGATGTACATAAAATACATGGTAGGCAAGAAGCTCAAATCGAAAAGCTGAATGCCGTAGCCGATGAGCTCCACACATTTCGGAGAGAAACTAAAAGCAACTTTCGTCAGATAGAAGGTCACATGCGATTGAGCGACAATGACCTGGATGAAGCGGTTGAACGCATTGTACTGTTGGAATCCCGTCAATAAGGCAAAGTTAAGTCGGTTATCCCCAGGACAGGATGACCGACTTATATTTTATTAATCGAATGAGAGGAGAGTTGAGTTTGAGAACGAACCGATACACTAGTTTCTTCCTGGGCTTGCTCTTTACATTTGTATTCATGATGTCCGGCTGTAAACAACAAGACGTCACGGAGCAACCGCCACCAAACGATCCGACCAATCCCGATGTTGTCGTCATTGGCTCCGAGATCGAAGGAGTGTAC
>NZ_JBFUIX010000359.1:0-2141 GCF_056401635.1 Paenibacillus sp. P4_E11
GCTCATACACGGCGTACTGCGTTCCCTTATCCGTCAATCCGACAAATTGGACGTATTCGTTCGTAACGTGCAGTCGGAACGATTCCGGTTGCTCCCCGCCTGCGCGAATACGATCGACCTCGGGACTCGGTGCAGCAGAACCGATATACAACTTCGTACTGACCTCGCCGTAGACTTGAGCAGATACCGTCAGCTCCAGACCGGATATTTGCTTAATGTACGCTTGCAGCTCCTGGGCCGCTTGCTTCTCTACAGTAGTGGCGGTCGGGGAAATCACGATGGTTGACTTCCCATCGATCGTCATACGCTGGCCAAGCTCAGCAACGGAGGAATCGGAATCGATGGCTTCACCGAACACTGAACTGGTGGATAACAGGAATAAACACATAATCAATATAATGGGAATGAAAAGGTTGAATTTTCTCAAAGGTCGCATGTGTGCCTCCTATAAAATGGGTTGTTCAATAATCCTTACTCGGTCACTGAGATTGAAGCAGCAAGATTATTCAGAGCTATTCTTGTGATCGTCATCGTGGCACTGGAAAGGTCAGCGGTAGTCGTCACCCGGATGTAGTCTTTCCCGTTGATGACCACCGGAGCAACGGCCCCTCCCACTCCCAGCGACGTAATTACGCCAGTCCCCAAGGGGAATAAGCTGTGCGAGCTGGCTACCGACGATGAGTAGGACTGTTGGACCACACTGTAACTGAATGTGGAGAGTCCGGTAATGCTGCTGCACGAGACGATGAAGAACCCTACGCCAATCAGGAAGTCGTACGTACCATTCCCGTTGACGATAGACGATACTGTTGTACTGCCATAATTGTAAGCTCCGGGATCCTTGTACGTTGCTAACAGGATGTTAGGGTTGGCGGCGCGGCCGCCCCATGCTATCTGACTGCCGCTAATCTGAGTTAGGCCGCGAAACTTAACGTTTGGCCCCGAGCTAATGTAAGCGTGTTCACCAGCGACCGTCAAGTCACTCGTCTGGTTGTTGAAGGCAACGCGGAACGCACAGTCGCTCCAGATCCCGCCTGAGATTACACCGACACGGCTCCGGACGGCCACATCCGTGTCCGAATAGATCTCTACCGTGCAGTTTTTGTAATTCCCGTTAACGAGATACAACAGGTCAAGACCAGATTCGATGAAGCAGTCCTCGAACGTCGAGTCGGCGCAGACATTCTCGATCAGCTTCCTAGATGCGGTTGCGGATCCCCATTTGCTACGGCTAGTAATGGTACAGTTGTAGAACTTGTTGGTACCCTTACAGTTAGTAATGCCACCTCGCAGGGTCACATCCCGCAGGACCATCTCTACCGTAGTGGTAGCATTATAGAACGATGTGCCTCCTTCCAGCTCACCGCCATAGATCTGCACTTTCTTGCAGCGCAGAGCCAGCACGGCTGCACCTCTGTTCCCTATAATCCGCGGGTTCGTAATCATGACATCGCTAATGTCGTAGGAGCCATTCGGCTCGAAATCAACGCCAGCGCCAGGAGAGGAGAAGACGCCGCCCATGCCGGTGTGGGAATAGTCGCAGCTATGCAGCTCGATCTGGTTGCCACCTGTGAACGAGAGACCCTGCCGACCGGAGTATCTGGAGTTGACTTTGATATGTACAAGCCCCATCTGCGTGTTCCCGGTCGAGCCGATATAGCATCCATCCAGCCCGAAATATTCGAAGGTACACCCGAGTGTCATGCCATCTATGCAGTTAAATTCTCTCAACCCGCAGTTCTGTAGTTGAATACCCGTATCTCCCCAGTGGCCTCCAAGTACGAATGTGGTGTTGTTACCATCCACGGTAATTCCCGATGTCTGGTAGTGGGAACMGTTCGTCAGGGACAGGAAATTGCCTGGGTTCGCGGCATAGGCCGGGTTTGTGAAGTTCCCGGTGGCTTCATACATGATACCCGTGGTCGGGTCGAAGGAACCGAAGTGCAGCCCATCCACATACTGAAGTTGGCACCCGTTACCTTTTATTTCGAAATTTGAGCATCCGATGAGGTTCAGTACGGTTCCCCAACTCTGGTAATATGGGGCTGAGGAGGAGGGGCTCGGATTAATCGTCTCTCCGCCTACATAAGCATGCCGAATGTCGAGATCAATGAGGAAATTAGTGCTGAGGGCATTAGCAG
>NZ_JBFUIX010000360.1:0-2127 GCF_056401635.1 Paenibacillus sp. P4_E11
GACGGAGTATGAGCTGAAACAGATATACTCTGTTTCAGCTCATACTCCGTCCGTCTTCTAAGCGCTTTGGCATCCTTAACCAAATCCATAAGGTTGTTTATTTCGTTAGCCAGTTGTTCTAGATCGCGTTCAAAAAAACGAAGATCGACTTTTTTTTCGGTTAACCCCTGATTGTAGGCGTATAGTTGATGATGAATTCGTTTCATTTCGTTCTTCAACAAACACAAGCGGATGAGTGCAGCAACAGCCAGAAACCCCACAGCCACAACGAAATAAATCAACCTGCTCTCACCCGCTTCTGTAGTTACTTAATTTCTTTACGTCGATATACCCATGCGCTCAATATCCCGAAACAGACAAATGTAATAATCGGGATGATGATCATCCGAAGTAACAGACGACTGTCAGGGGAAACGGTTCCTATATCATATAGTAGCTTAAACACCGTATAGCTATATATCGTTTGAACAAATGAAATGTAGTTACCCAATACAATAAAGAGCATGTCGATGAATAGGAAGAACACCATCGTAAAAGCAATCGTTTTCCCACTTTCCGCCATGAGAGTCGCAATCAATGTGGCGATCGATGCGAATGCTGCGGCATAAAGAACAAGCAATCCAAACGTTCTTAAGAAATATAGAGAAGTCGATTCATCGGGCAGATCCCCGAAACCGGACAGCAACGTCGCAACGACACAATTGATTACGGGAAACAGCAGGCCAAGAATAACGGAACCCAGAGCGTACACAAGTTGTTTCGCAGCGATAATCCTTCCTCTACTATTACCGCTGGAAGCGATACTTTTCATCACGCCAGTCGTATATTCGCTAGAAATAAAGAAGCCGGCAAGCACACACATCCCCATGATCATAATATAATTACCCAAAAGCGCGCTTTTCCACATTTCTATCCCGGAAGCTGGATATTCCCCATCCATCGTGTGGTCGATGTATTGAAAGATGGACCAAAATAAAGCGGAGGCCGAGATCATCAATATGAGTCCACGGAACGATCGATCCTTGAGCAGTTTATACCATTCCGATTGGATGAGATTATTCATCCCGCTCACCTCCGATCCGGCTCATAAAGTAAGCTTCCAATTCTTCGCCCATGGGCATAAATTGTTCGATAACCAGTCCAGCCGCCGTTAGCGCCGCGGAAACTTTGCCAGGCGTATCTACGTATCTGAATAGTTTGATCGTTCCGTCCGGCAATACTTCAAATTCGGAGGCAGCCAATTCCCCTTCAATAACGGCCGCCGCCTTCCCGGCATCATCCACCTTAATTTGCAAGTAGTGCTGACATTTCATATTAAGTTCATTAGCCGACAATTGCTCCAGTAATTCCCCTTTATGAATAATGCCAAAATGGGTGGCCAACAGATGAAGCTCACTTAAGATATGGCTAGATATTAAAATGGTAATCCCGTTTTCCCGATTGAGCTTTTTGAGGAGCTCCCTCATTTCGACGACCCCCATCGGATCCAAGCCATTCGTCGGTTCGTCTAGAATCAGAAACTCCGGATCTCCAAGAAGAGCGATAGCGAGTCCTAGGCGCTGTTTCATTCCTAGTGAGAAGTTCTTCGTTTTCTTCCTGCCCGTATTTTGCAGGCCGACCAAAGACAGAGTTTTCTCGATGCAGGCTTTGCCCGGGATCCCCCGTAGAAGTCTATGGGTCTCCAAATTTTCTTTAGCCGTCATATTCGGATATAAAGCCGGACTTTCAATGATCGAGCCGATTCGTTTTCTCGCCTCGCTCAGATCCTGTGCATCCCTCTTGCCGAACAATTCGATGGAACCGTCTGTCGGGGAAGCCAGCCCGCTGACGATACGGATCAACGTTGATTTACCCGCACCGTTCTGTCCGATAAAACCGTAAATCGCACCTTTTTTGATGGACATGTTCACTTGATAAAGCGCATAGTCCATCTTGTATACCTTGGTTAAATGATCGGACTTCAGTACATATTCACTCATCGTCTCACTACCTCTCTCTGGGATAACTTCATTATCGGAGGCAAGACATAAGCGATCATAAAGGAATTATTAAGAAAACATTAAGTTGTTATTTGAGCCGGTATCCCATACCCCATAACGTTTCTATATAATCTTCTTCGGGATTGGC
>NZ_JBFUIX010000361.1:0-2107 GCF_056401635.1 Paenibacillus sp. P4_E11
GTTCGAAGATATGCTAAAGAGCATTTTTATTAGTTATTCTCTGATGAAACTAATGATAATTACCGTACTTCTATTATGATTAGTTAAATAAGATGTAACCCACTATTACGTAACTTACAGTTATATCTATGAATAATTTATTCACCATACTTACCATTAAATACAAGTGGAAAAAGTGTCATACTTTCGCAATATTTCTCCGATATAGTGAGTAGTAGAAACTATTAACCGTGGCCCTCGTATAATCATTAGGTCCATAGTACTATCTACTGGAAATGTGTATAACCACACAGAAATTAACATAGCATTCAGCTATAATTACAGTGGAGAAGTGAGACACCATGATCGATCTACATACACACATCCTCTCAGGAGTGGATGACGGAGCAGAAACTATGGAAGATTCCCTGCTTCTTGCAAAGGCTGCCGTAGAAGATGGGATCCATACCCTCATCGCGACCCCRCATCATGCTAATGGCAAATACACCAATCCAGCTACAGATATTAGAATTCACGTTAGTCGACTGAACGAAGAACTCATCCAGGCTAACATTCCACTGCAAGTGCTGTGCGGTCAAGAAATCCGCTTGACGCCACAATTCCTTGATCAATGGGAAGCGGGTGAATTGCTTTGTTTACATGACTCCTCCTACATATTGCTTGAATTCCCATCCGGGTATATCCCGAGCGAAGCTTCCTCCGTCATTCACGAGCTCTCACTTCATAACATACAACCGATTATTGCGCATCCAGAGAGAAATGCAGAGATTGCCAATAATCCCGAGCTGTTGTTTCAATTAGTTGAACAGGGCGCTCTAGCACAAGTTACTAGTCACTCCGTAAATGGTTTTTTTGGCTCCAAGATTCAGCAGTTATCTCTCCAACTCTGTAAGCGGAATTTGGTTCATTTCGTCTCGACTGACGCGCACCACTGGAAGCATCGCAATTTTGATCTGAATCAAGCGTACACGCGTCTTGAACAACAGTTCGGAAAGGAAATGATCGAGACTTACAAAACGAACGCAGAAAGCATCATTACCAACAGACCTATTTCGATTCCAGAGCCCTTAACAACACGCAAGAAATGGTATCAGTTTTGGTAGTGAAATGGTTGGCAGTATTACCAGATATTATATTGATTTCTAGTGCAACAGGTGGTAAACTCTTTAGGTGTTCTGGTACATAAGTATGATTAGTAGTTGACTAATAAGATATTAATCGACAAATTACTCTAGAGGTGAGACTATGAAAATGTTTAAAAAAGTCGCAGCAACCACACTTGCTGCTAGTTTAGTAGCAGGCGGTTTAGTAGGCGTTCCATTGTCCCAGAAAGGTGTTTTTGGAGCATTTGGGATTCAGCAGGCTTCGGCTCAATTGCCAGCTTCGGCGGCAACTTTGGAAGCTAGGCTGAATGCAGTCTATTCAAAACTCACTGTTTCCGGTAAACAATCGGTTGCAACAGCTCAACAACAATTCCGAACGAATATTAATTCATCACAGACTGCTACATTGTTGGGGCCGGTTTGGACAAAAATCAATTCACTTGCCGATTCGAAAGGGAAAACCCCACTGGAAATCGAGCAATTGAAGCAAGATGTGTTCGGGATTGTTTCTCTCATATCTGGTATTGATTTTGCATTGGGATTTGATAATCTCGAACAAATAAAAACGAACTATTATAATAGCTTTGTCCTTTTAGCTAGTATAACTGATTCGCCGAGTGTTCCGGATTTCGAGGATTTTACGGTTCTCTTCAATGAATTGGAGGCACAAGCTGTAACTATTCTTCAGACTGCTGATTTGTCTGATCTGGGCTCACTAATGAACGCCACTGTGAAGAATGCGTTGAAATCTGTTGTGACCAATTCTTCAACCGTGACAGCTCAGATTATTAGAAATACGGGGTTAACTGGTAATGAAATTCTTACCGCAAAAGCAAATATAGAAGAGGCTGTTCCGGCACTTAAATCTGCGCGAAATGCAGTGGCGCTTGCCTATGCAATTGTACTCTTAGGTGGAGGGACTCAAGAACCGGAGCAGCCAGAAGAACCGGGAAATCCACCTGTTAACCCCCCTGTCAATCCTCCGGTTACTACACCTGGACCTG
>NZ_JBFUIX010000362.1:0-2107 GCF_056401635.1 Paenibacillus sp. P4_E11
TGTGTGGGCTGCTGTGGAGCGTGAACGATTGACGATATTGTACGATGCTTTTGCCAAGCGTCTCGCAAGCTGGCTGCTAGCTCAGCACCGATATCGAGAAGCGGCGCACATTGCCAGAAAAATGGTATCCCGCAATGAATTTGAAGAAGAGTCCAATCTGCTGCTCCTGAATATCGTAGGGGCTATGGGGGACCGTCAGTCCCTTCATCACTATTATGAACGCTATACGCAATTGCTGCTTCAAGAACTTGGCCTGCAACCTTCGCCGCTCATTCAAGGGCTATATGAACAATATCAGTGATCTCCTCGGTTTAATATTGCTTTATATAAAAAACTGGCGTCGGTTGAGTACCGACGTCAGCTTGCAGCTGCTGATGATCTTTTTCATTTTCAATGTTAGCTAAATCGGAGCTTAGCTCTTCGGGAATGCAACTTTAATCGCAACCCGCTTATCTGTTTCGAAGGTAGTCTCGAAATTTGCGGTGATGATAGATTTGGCATACTTATCTGAGGAGTAGTCTGAAACAACCATCGGGATCGGATCCATCCCGGTCGGCATCCATCTGGCGGTTATCTCGTACTTGGCAATCGGCACAGTTTGGAGACCCGCCCCATCTATTGAAAAGACACTCATTCCCTTAATCGTCTTACCTTCGCTGCCATCAATTAAGCGGGAGACAGGGGTCAGCGTCAATTCAACTTCATCAAGGGAAAACTTGGGCCAATTTTCATTCTCCGGATAGTCCCATATATTAATAATCACCTTGCCGCTAATATCATCCCAGACAAAATCCCSTACGGCTCCCTTATTCGCCCCAAACGGCCGGTCTGTGACGGAAGTCAGATTAAATGGAATCACCTTTCCTTCCAATTTACGCTCATAATAGCTGATCATCTTCCAAGTGGTATTTATTTGTGGCAGATCGATCTGATAGTACCCATCCGCATCGGTAAACGTCTTCTGGTAGCTTGAACGAATTAATTGGTTTTCTGCTATGATCTCTACATCTTCCAGAGGCTGGCCCTGCTTATCCGTTACGCGGCCTTTTACTACAAAAGGCTCGACAGTTTGTTCGGTGGGAGTAGTCGACGGATTCGTACTGGGACTTGAATTAGTTTGAATCGTTGCAACTAGCTGCACAGAGTCATAAGCGACCTGAGCGCCAAGAGATTCAGATACGAACCGAAGCGGGACGAAGGTAGACGAATTAATAAGCATCGGAGGCACATCGAGCGTCACAGACGTAGTATTCACTTGTGCGGTTACGTCATTGATTCGAAGCTTAATGATGGTGGAGCCTTTCGTTGCAGTAACTGATTGGGTTTCCTGCTCCAACTTGACCTCAGCATTCAGTTTTTCGAAGATCGCCCGCAATGGTACCAATGTTCGGCCGTCTACCAAGTAGGCTTCGACATCAAGCTTTTTGCTGTCAAATTCAATGCTGATCTTTGTATAATCGTTTTCTGCGAATGCAGAAAAGCTCATGGATCCGGATAACAAGACCACGATAAGTAAAACCAGTATCGTTCTCAAAGACATTCTCCTTCCGTTGATCGATTTACGGTTAAGCTGCCGCTCAATGGTACGAAGCTTAACTTAATTCGATTTTAGCAAAGCTGACTTTCATAAGAGTCTAACTATAGTTATAACCTCGGTTATATCTTTTTGATCTCAGAGCATGTACGAGAAAGAGCTGCTTCAACTGGAAAGCAGCTCTTTCTCTAATGAAGCGTCTCATTTGACGCTGTCGATTCATTGTGGACAAGAGGAGTGGAAAGTGAAAAAGAGGACCCCGGCGAGTTTTGGCTTGAACCTCCATACCGCAAAGTCCCTTATACAATCCGAGGAGGTTCAAACAAGATGTYTGAGCACCCGGGGTCCCCGCAAAGTACTCGGAATATGCTCCGAAGCTTATCTTCACTTTGTGGGGTATAGCGTAGGGGTCCTTTTTCACTTGGAACGGCCGTTTTGCTTCAACGCTTGATTATATAGAAAAGTAAATTTAAGATCAATTTATACTTATCGATTCAAAAGAGCCTTTAATGCTTCTTGTCGAAAGTAAATTATTACAGATAGCAGGTGAGAATGTTGGATAGAACTACACAC
>NZ_JBFUIX010000363.1:0-2104 GCF_056401635.1 Paenibacillus sp. P4_E11
CCGCTACAGTGGGCCTGGGGGGAACAAGAGCTGGGATTCGCGCCGGATGTTGGAGCAGAAGATGAGGATGATGGCGAACCTGCATCCTCGGATTCTTACAAGGCGAAAAGTATTCCTTGGCAGGAAGTAGCTTCATTGTGGCGGCCTGTTTTCGTTGCTCTGCTAGAGACTGGTACGTTCACGTTCTCGGATGAGTTCTTTACCCCGAGTGAGAAGATCAGATGGTCCCAAACACCGGATGCGATTGATCTATTGATCCAGCTATTCCACGCTGATGTCCCCATCCAATGGAATAAGGGTGTCCTGGATAACGTCTCTGATGAGGCCCAACTGTTAATTCATCATGTRCTTACGCTTGATCCACGACTTGAAGTGCTGCATAACAAATGGATTCGAACGACGATTAACCCGGAACACACACATATGGTGCGATGGCCGGGACTTGAGATAAGTCCGTTTACCGTTACATTGCTAGAGAGGTGAGGTGTTGACCATGAACTATTCGATCGAACAAGTGCAGCAGGCTTCCCGGCTGTTCTTCGAGCTGCTTCGCAAACGTGTTCTCCCCGTCGATGATCCGTCTGTTACGGAGTGTATGCAAGATGCCAAGTCATTCGACGCGCTTCAATATGTGGCGCAGGAAGCCGGGTGTCGGGTGATGAATTCCGGGCTTCGCCTTCATTTGCTGGTCAATCCTATCGGTTCGGGCTTCGCCTCCAACTTCACGCAGTTGCGAAGCAAGTATTCGAGGGTTGACCGTAAGGTTCATATGCACATTATGAACATCATTATCCTCGTATTCTTGGCTGAGATGGACCAGGATGAGCAGCATTTCAAGGCTGGACAAGACAGCATGTCTTACCTCCAGATCACAGAACAGGTGTCCGCACTCTTCCAGGCGTGGTCTCAACTGGAGGAGTCAGAAGGCCGATTCAGTAAGGAATGGAGGCTGGATATTCGCGCTATGCATGAGGTGTGGCACGTTCTATTCAATCAGACGAAAAATCAGGAAGAGGGAGACCAGTTAACGCGGGGTTCCAATTCGCGGTTCGGTCTCATCCATGAAGCGATGAAGATGCTTGAAGATGAACAGCTCGTGTTCGTCTCGGATTCCGAGAAGCGGGTATTCCCCCGGGAAGAGCTCTATGAGCGGATGCGCTACCTGTTCCATGACGTAAGTCGATACAAAGAACTGCGCGGATTAATCGAGCAAACGTTAACAGCGAAGGAAGGTGACCCCGCACATGCCACGCATTGAACGAATCCGAATTGTCGGAGTTAAGTATGAGAAGATGCTTAAGAAGTATGATGATCTGATTCTGGATATGTGCAATGACAACGATCCGGACAATACGCTCATTACGTTGATGAACGGAGGCGGAAAGGGTGTTTTGCTGCAGCTTATTTTTCAACTGCTCATTCCTAAGACACCTTGGGGGAAAAACAACGAGAATCAGGTCGAAGCTTTCTTCTACAACTTGAAGAAACAGCTTCGTCCTTATACGTTCCATGTCGGAATCGAATGGCGCTTGGATCACAGTGAACGCGTGGAGTTCATCACGACCGGAATTGCCATTACGGCGAACACCTCGATGGACCAACAAGATGTGAAGGTCGACTACTTGCTCTATGCTCTGATGGATTACAAGGAAGGAGCTGAGCTTAGTCTCACCACTTTACCCTTATATGATTCGGAAGCCGAACAAGCGGTATCCTTCGATACCATTCAGCAATTCGTTCGTAACCGGCGCAATCAGATTGTATCCTTCGGCAGCCACAGCTCTGACTTGAAAAAGTATTATGACTTCCTGACTGAGCGGGATATTCATATCGCCGAGTGGCGAAGCATGAAGCGAATTAACGGGGAAGAAGGAGGGATCAAGGGATACTTCAGCAAGAACGACGCCTTCACCAACGACAAGCTGTTCGAGAACTTGATCTTGCCCGAAATCGGTGCCAGTCTCAATGAAGGGCTGCGAGAAGACGAAACCTCGCTGCAACGCATGTTCATCGATGCCGCAACGGTTGCACAACGACTCCCGATCCTGGAACAGCGAGAGCAGGCGTATCGGGAGTTCATCGATTATGCTGGACCCTTGTCCAC
>NZ_JBFUIX010000364.1:0-2095 GCF_056401635.1 Paenibacillus sp. P4_E11
ATTTTGGGCGATGTCTGCTATTTTATCCTTCACATACTCAGGAGTAATGATGATCTCCTCCAGCGTGATATCCGGCGCTTCGAAGGACAGGTCCTCCAACAGCTTCTCTAATATCGTGTGCAGTCGCCGAGCCCCGATGTTATCGGTGTTTTGATTAACCTCAGCGGCAATCCGCGCAATTTCCTCGATAGCCTCATCCGAAAACTCAACACGGATTCCTTCCGTTTCAAGCAATGCCGTATACTGTTTGGTGAGCGCGTTCTTGGGTTCCTTCAAAATCAACACGAAGTCTTCCTTCGTCAGGTTCGTGAGCTCGACGCGAATCGGGAATCTTCCTTGCAATTCTGGGATAAGGTCCGACGGCTTCGCCGTGTGGAACGCTCCAGCAGCCACGAAGAGCACGTAATCGGTCTTGATAGGGCCATACTTGGTCATAATGGTAGAACCTTCTACAATCGGCAATATGTCGCGCTGGACGCCTTCTCGGGATACGTCTGGTCCTGAACCACGTCCGGCGCTCGCGATCTTGTCGATCTCGTCGATGAATATAATGCCGGATTGTTCGGCACGACGAATCGATTCTTGGATGACCTCGTCCATATCGAGCAGCTTCTGCGCTTCTTCCTGGATAAGAACAAGACGTGCTTCCTTGACCATCAGCTTGCGCTTCTTGAACCGCTTGGGCATCAGGTTGCCGAACATTTCCTGCATGTTCATCCCCATCTGCTCATTACCTTGTCCTGCGAACATATCCATCATCGATGGAGTGCTGTCCTCGACCTCAATCTCAATCGGATCATTCTCCAGCTCGCCCCGAAGCAGCTTCTCCTTCATTTCGGAACGCTTTTGCAATAACGACGAATCGTGTTCCGGCTCTTCCTGCTGGTTCTGATTCGCTCCGCCGAACAACATCTCAAGCGGATTCCGCTGCGTCTTCGTGCTCTTGCCGGAGGGAACAAGAATGTTCACGATCCGATCATTCGCTAGTTGCTCCGCCTTATCCTTAAGCTTGTCGGTCTTCTCTGCCTTCACAATGCGGATTGAAGTTTCCACAAGATCCCGAACCATCGATTCAACATCTCGGCCAACGTAACCAACCTCGGTAAATTTGGTAGCTTCCACTTTAATGAAAGGAGCATTCACCAATTTCGCCATACGGCGAGCGATCTCGGTCTTCCCCACCCCGGTAGGACCGATCATTAATATATTTTTGGGAACAATCTCATCGCGAATCGCTTCATCCAGCTTGTGGCGGCGGTACCGATTGCGCAAGGCGACAGCTACTGACTTCTTCGCTTTCTTCTGACCTACAATATATTTGTCCAACTCGGCAACGATTTGTCTTGGCGTCCATTCAGCTTTGTTCGTGGATATGGTCATGGTCGATGTTGCGCCCCCCAACAATTATGAAATCTCTTCCACAATAATGTTATGATTCGTAAATACACATATGTCAGCAGCCGTTTCCAACGCAGCACGAGCGATTTCCTTCGCATCCAGATGGGTAGCATATCGCTTCAGAGCACGCCCCGCAGCAAGAGCGAACGATCCGCCCGAACCGATAGCCAGCACACCGTCATCAGGTTCGATGATCTCACCATTACCGGAAATCAGCAGCAAGTATTGTGCGTCCATCACGATCATCATCGCTTCCAAGCGACGTAATACACGGTCTGATCTCCAATCCTTGGCAAGCTCTACAGCGGCTCGTTGTAAATTACCTTGATGCTCTTCCAGCTTAGCCTCGAATTTCTCAAACAAAGTAATGGCATCAGCCACGGAGCCGGCAAATCCCGCTACAACTTTACCGCGGTACAGTCTGCGTACTTTTTTGGCTTGCTGCTTCATGACCATGCTGTTGCCGAATGTCACTTGACCATCTCCGGCGATCGCCCCCTTGCCTTCGTGACGCACGGCGAATATCGTCGTCGCATGAAAAGTATCCATTAGTTCGCCCTCCCGGTTTCGAATAATAGCTAATAAGCTAAAGAATATGCGCACAAACAAGAAACAGCACCAAACGCATCGATCGGCTGCTGTTTCAGGAATACGTTCAATTGTAGTAGAGACTGGGATTTATGATTTGGATATACTC
>NZ_JBFUIX010000365.1:0-2092 GCF_056401635.1 Paenibacillus sp. P4_E11
ACATATCCCTTGGTCTGTAAAGACAACTAATAAAATTACGATAGTACCAACGAAGCAGTAATATTCCGGGAAATATCAGATTAATGATCAATATATCAAACGTTATTGAAGTTAGAAATGCTCCGATCCTCGTCATCAAAGGATGGGGGCTTTTTCTTTGCGCCGGTTTTGTATCTAAATCATTGCTTTTTTCCACCAAATAAATCAGGCACACGATAAGTCTTACTTAGTAAATCGAGAAATAAATGCCCCAGTAGGTATACTGTAGAGGGTTATGATCAATAATGTTGAAAAAAGCTAAAGGGTGATAATTTATGAATCGAAAAATCGCGACGTTTGCTTTAGTAGTATCAATAATTATATTATGTTCTATTGCTATTCCGTTAAAAACAAACACAAAGGCAAGTGTGAAGGCGGAGCCGTTACACTCAAAAATTGTTATATCTCCTGCCGAAACTGAATTAATGATCAAGTTGCTTCAAAAAGTGGCAAAAAGTGAACCGCACATTACTAAGGTTGCAATTGCTGCGGTAGTCATTAATCGACTTAACGAAGAAAATTTTCCAAAGACAATTGAAAGGGTTATAACTCAAATAGATCAATCTGTTTCGGAGACTCAATTTTCCCAACCGATAGTTGATGAAGAGAATGCTATTACGGACGCTCTGAATGGATGGGATCCTTCGGAAGGTGCAGTTTTTTTCGAAAAGGGGAATATTACAACAAAGAAGCATGATATTATAAATCCCAAAAAAATCGGCAATTTCATTTTCTTTAGGTAATGATTGTTTCACACGATTTACGGCACCATGCTGTGTCCAGAAAAACGCATAAATAACCGACCTCGAGGTCGGTTATTTATGCATTAAGAATATTATTATTGTGTCAACTTTTACCCAAACTCACACTTGGCATCCTCGCCCAACGGTTTGGGTCGGGTTCCTGCCGATCTATCTCCCCCCAGATAAGCGATTTTCTTTCCGAACGCTTGATCATAAATTGACGAAGTCAAAAGTTGTTTTCGGATCCAGTTTCCCATACGAACGTTCGGGATGCCGTACATGTCATTGATGGATTGCTGCATCATGAAATGGATCTGACCATCGAGGAGCATTATACCGATACCGCCGGATACACCGATCAGTTTTTTGTTTGACATATTTGCTCGGATTACGCTTTGCGCCGCACTTACGTGACTTGGCTGACTTAAAGCTGTACGCCATTGGGAAGCCCGTCGATTTCCCTAGATAGGAGAGTCTGCTGCGTGGGCAGATCAGCACAAAGATCAGGAGAACTACGACGATGTTCTCCAGCTGGCTCACTCCATCCGGGAAGGAACCGTTTCGGCATCGCTTATTATGGGTAAAATCGGCTCCTATGCAAGACAAAATTGATTGGCCACCGCACTCCAGGAAATGGGACACATCAAAAAAACAATCTTCATCCTGGTGGTGTCAGCTACGCTGTTACTACCGCAAGTTGATCTTCCGCTGAATCAAAACCTACTCTCGCCCGGTCCATCCCGGCAGATGGAATGGAGGTTGAAAGAGCCGATTTTATTACACTTCTGAAAGCACCTGCTCATATTCCTTCACACGCCGGTAAAACGTGGGCTTCTTCATGCCGATCCGACGCATAGCCTCCGTCGCGGTAATCTGGCCTACCTTCCAATCCCGGTACGTCTCCACAAATTTCCCGTCGATCTCCTGTTTGGGTCGGCCGAATACAACGCCGTCCCCCCGGGCAACCTCGATTCCTTCCGCCTGCCGCTGTCTGTTCTTCTTCCGCTCTTGTTCGGCAACGTACGCCAGTAGACTTAAAAACTGGTCCTCCATGACTTTTCCGAAGTCACCCATTTGTTTGAACTTTCGAGAATCAAACAGCGTTTCGTTATCCAAGCATACGATGTCCGCGTCGATCTCACGCGTAATATACTTCCATTCGGCAATGATACCGTCATAATCTCGGCCCAGCCGATCCAACGCATCAATATAAACAAGATCGCCTTGTCGAATCATCATACGCATGGCTTGATAGCGTGGCCGTGAAAAATCCTTGCCGCTTTGCTTATCGACAAATATATATCTTTCAT
>NZ_JBFUIX010000366.1:0-2088 GCF_056401635.1 Paenibacillus sp. P4_E11
TTCTCCAGGCTTCGTGTAATGCAGCGTCATGTCCGCGCAGAAGGAAAAGTCAATAGGGTGCTCTCTTGTTTCGGACTGACCGTACAAGTCCCGCACCAGCTCGCTTACTTGATCGTAGCTGATCTCCTTCTTCTGCTTAAACAAATTAAACCAATACCCCCATGGAAAGCAGTCATCTTTCTTGCGTCCGGGCCGAGCCAAATTATTCAGCCAGCCCACGATGATTTTGGACTTGGCCTGTTCGATGGAGCGGAACGGGAAGTGAGCGAGCCGAAGCGTCACCGCATCCTCATGCTCGGCGGGATGTCCGTTCGGAAACGCCAAACTGTGGTTGCCCATGGTGAGCAGAGGCGCATAGCCAGTAGCGATTTCCTTAGGGACGATGACTTTATACAAATCCACATCGCCATACGAATGCCGAATGCGTTTCGGGATAAACATCTCTGAGATTGGATCTGTATGATGCGGAACGTACTGCCTCGTCTGGACATAGTACCACTTCGACGTTTCAAGAGTTTCTAGAATGCTGCGAGGATGATCCCGGTCGTTTCCCGAAATGACAAATTCGTCTGCATCCAACGGAAGGACAAAGTCCGGATTGTACGTATAGAACGCGTGGTACATCAATGAGGTTGTTTTCTCGTTCTGGTCATATTCTAGGCTCGAATCCTGGATAAGATAGATCGGCAAGCCTTCGTTCATCAAATGATGGACGATGGACAGCGTAYGGTCTGTACTCCCGTTGTCCAATAAGAGCATACCGTCGACAATGTTCAGATGGTAGCGTATGAACGATTCGATAATATCGGCTTCATTCTTGATCATGCTTATCGAAAACACTGTGCCCATATTCAACCTTCCCCCTAATATTCGGTCTCCTACTAATAGATGATGGATGTTGAATGAATGAGCGGGCGAATTGACATCATACATATCCCCTATTTCTTTTGAAGCAGCCAAATCATACAATGTATTGTTGATAAATACACCTATTCGGAGGGTTGACGAATGAGAATCGCACCGTTGTTGCACACTGCTTATAACCGGAAAGGGTCTGACTTTGTTGTAGAAATGTACAATCAGCTATTGAACCGTGAACCGGATGAGGAGGAAATCATAGGACGAGTCAGCGAACTGGAAGGAGGTGTTTCCAAATATGAAATGATGGCAGGAGTTATGATCAGTGCAGAAGCGAAGGAGCTTTACGAGCAGCTGCCGGATGGAAACGTCGAATCAGCAGCGGACAAGATCCAATATATGCTGCAAACGAATGATGCAGAGACATTTCTAAATATGCTGTATGCGGAAGTTCTGTGCCGTTTTGCGGAAGACGAGGAATACACCAGCCATCTATGTGCTTTGGAACAAGGAGCCGACCCGATCGGCATCGTTTATGCCTTTTTGCTTTCTGATGAATTTTGGATGCTGCTGGAGTCGGATCGGAGCTGCATCGACCGGAGAATGCTCCTGATCTTTATGACCAGCCGCTAACAACAGAAGCCCTGGATGCCGGCGTTCGCGTCTCCAGGGCTTTCCTTCTGCTTATTCTATTGTAGGAGACGAAGAAACCCTTCGCTTTGGATCATGCTCTGAATTAACTTCGTTATGTCCCCTCCTGTGGTCATATATTGCAAGCAAGCTTGCCGTTCTTCCTCATTAGGTGACCTCTCCAGCAGACGATTGTAAAGGACTTGTATGAAGTCATCGTTGAACAGACGCCTGGATTGATACACTTCCTGCAGCAGATCAGCAATGCAGATATTCTCCGGCCTCATTTTCTTGACAACACAGTTGTTCTGCCAAATGGATCTGATCCGGAAATTAGGGGGTAGGTCGAGTATGAACTTCGTTGGTCCGGGCCATGCCGGAACATCATCGAACACGATGTATCCGTTATCAGCCACTAGAGTACTCCAATGATCGAAATCAGCCTTCACCGCCTCGTACTCGTGACAAGCATCGATAAACAACACCCCCACCTTTAAGTTCTTGGGAAACTGGTCAAAAATATTCAAGGTCTCTCCGACAAGGGGTTCTACCCAATTCAGAACGCCCGCATTCCGCATATTCTCTCTGAATTCTTCGAAC
>NZ_JBFUIX010000367.1:0-2085 GCF_056401635.1 Paenibacillus sp. P4_E11
GTACGATGTCCTTTAACTGAATCGAAGCCTCCGCCGCTTTCTTCGCATCCATCTTCTCCAGAATTTTCATACGATCGTCCGGCTTCATTTCACTTAACACGAGCACTTGTTCCTGGATCAACATGTTTTCCAGAATCGGTGCTGACTTGCTCGGGTTCATCTTCGCATACATGTTCGCTAGCTGTTGAACTTGAGCCCTATACTCTTGTTCAGTTTGTGTCTTCGTCTTTATCTTTTCGTCCAACGCAGTTAACTGGGTTGTCAAATCCTTGATCTTTTGATCTTTCTGTTGATTCAAGGAGTCTGTTTGATTCAAATCCGCTTCCAGCTGTTTGATTGTATTTTTCAACTCTTCCAATTGCAAGCTGGAATCCTTCTCGGGATCGGCTGCCTTCACAGGATGTGTTTTATCCACGGGAGTCGCTGGATCAGGAACAAACTGTTCCAATATTGGAATCTTGTTAACCGTTCGCAGCATCCCGTTCATTAAACTTTGATCAAACAGCGCAAAAAGGACGCCTAGCAGTACCAGTGTGAAAATAATCGGCGTTGCGAAAAACAAAAATCGTTCAAAAGCGCCGTATGATGATTTTTCCACATCGGTTCTTGCCATGCCGCCACCCCCTTTCCGTTGTCATTACACCGTCTGTACGCGGCGAGTTAAGGCAATCTCATCCAATTCGTCCTGTTCTTTCTTCTGCATCACGGAAGTGAAGTGTGTGAAAGCTTTCTCCTTCGCCTTCTCCCATACCTTCTCTTCCTTCATCTTCTCACTGAGCTGTTGCTGCTTCAGTTCTACTTGAATTTCCGCCTTCTCAATGTCTTTCAACTTGCGCCCTATTTCCTTATCCAAATAATCCAGGAAATCTTGCAGTAGTTTCAGTTGAGAAACAGTCGTCCGATTCATCGATGCATCACCTAGCTGGGACTGTACATCGCTCTTCTTGTGCTGAAGAACAGCCATCTCATTACGTTCAGCTTGCAGCACGCCGATCGCTTCGGAGAGCCCCCATTCCGCTTGTGTTCTTTCGGTGGCCTTCAAATCTACGAGCTTCTGCAATGGATACCGGAAACGCATTTACTCATCCCCCATGAAATTGTTGGACCAGCTGTTCGCATGCTTCGTTATAATCGACTTTCTCCGAAGTCTTCTGCCGCAAGTAAGACCAAATATCCGGTATGTATTGAAGCGCAGTATCAATATCCGTGTTCGAACCGCTCTGGTACGCCCCGATATTGATCAAGTCTTCCGAATCTTTATAGATAGCTAGCAGTCGTTTCAATTGATCCGCTGCATCATTTTGCCGATCAGGCACAATTTCCTTCATACAGCGGCTAATGCTGGCGAGTACATTGATTGCCGGGTAATGCCCTTTATTCGCTAAACTCCGGTCGAGCACAATGTGACCGTCCAATATACCTCGTACGGTATCAGCGATAGGCTCGTTCATGTCGTCTCCATCCACTAACACCGTGTAGAATGCAGTAATGGAGCCTTTAGGTCCCGTACCCGCACGTTCCAGCAGTTTGGGTAAGCTTGCGAACACGGATGGAGTATAGCCACGAGTAGCCGGAGGTTCGCCAACTGCAAGCCCAACTTCCCGAAGAGCAGTAGCGTATCGGGTAACCGAATCCATCATTAGCATGACGTTCATGCCACGGTCGCGGAAATATTCGGCGATGGAAGTAGCGATTAACGCTCCCTTAATGCGAATCAAGGCCGGTTGGTCGGATGTTGCCACAATGACGACCGATCGGGCTAAGCCTTCCGGACCCAAGTCGCGTTCGATGAAGTCTAGCACTTCACGGCCCCGCTCGCCGATCAGAGCGATTACGTTCACATCAGCAGATGTGTTGCGGGCGATCATGCCCATCAATGTGCTCTTCCCTACGCCAGAGCCGGCAAATATCCCGACACGCTGTCCTTTACCGATCGTCAACAGACCATCGATACAGCGTACACCAACACTGATTGGATCCAGTACTCGTTGCCGTTTCAGCGGATTGCTAGGCAAGTTAGTCGTTAGCACTTGGGCCATACGTGAGGGTAACAAGCTGCCATCCATCGGTTGCCCGAGACCATCT
>NZ_JBFUIX010000368.1:0-2066 GCF_056401635.1 Paenibacillus sp. P4_E11
GGTTTATAGGGATCGCCTTAATTATGATGTACATCGGATTTTCCTTCGTCCAGACGGCTCTTACGGAAAGTGTAACGCAAATATTACCCACTCATCAGATTGGTATCGGCATGGGTCTGTTCAATATGACATCGACCATTTCCGGAGCAGTCGTGACCGCACTAGTCGCCAAGTTGATCGAGCAGGATCTATTCGCATTCCCGCTCCATCCATTCATATCGGACTCGCGGGCCTACCTATACAGCAATCTTATTCTCATTGTAAGCTTGGTTGTCGTAGCAAGTGCGATCCTCTATCTATACTCTTTTGGCAAAAAAGCCCCACAGACGGTCAGTGAACCGGTATAATGCTAAAGTGAAAAGACATCAATCATACATAGATGGTCGTGAACCCCATTATTCATCGCCAATCTGTTTGTAAAATTGCTTGGAGCTCGCGAAAAACTGCTGCATTGCATCACGGACGACAAGCTCTTGCTTCGTATTGAGTGCTGCGATGATGTTCTTACGGGTTTGCAAGCTATTGTCGATAGCACCGGGTACTTCAAGAAGCCTGAGATTAGTTTCCCGACGAAGGTGGACGATGGTCTGCATAAGCTTAGCATAGATACGATTGCCGCATATTTCGCCGATATGCAGATCGAATTCGTCTAATTGCGCAAGGAATCGTTCTGGTGAAAAATCTGGAGATACTCGGATCAGCTCATCCATCTGCCTGGACAAGCTCGCTAGTTGTGAAGACGAGGCATGAATTGCAGCGGAGATGTACACTTCCGTCTCTATAAGCTTACGAGCGGCATATATTTCGTCCAGATTGTTCAGCTCATTATGGAACATCCACACGATCGTATCGGATCGGATCGGCTCCTCTTGTTTATTCACGAAGCTGCCTTCTCCGGCTTTGATCGAGATCAGTCCGATCAGTGATAAGGCACGAAGCGCTTCACGCACACGCCCGCGGGTAACGCCGAACTGCTCGGCGAGATCACGCTCGTTCGGTAGCTGCTCGCCAGGTTGAAGCTGGCCAGAGCGAATAAGTTGAGCTATTTGCTCCATGATTTGTTCGGTAACCGTTATTTTCTTGACCGCCTTAATGTCAACCACTGTGCAGTTCTCCTTGTATGAAAAATGTGTTGTGGGATTGCGTAAAGCATGGTAATCTGGCTTTGTGGTAGCACCAGAAGACCGGTTTGTTAATTTATTATACCACATCGCAGTGAGTATGGAGCAATTTGCATATTGTGGTACTACCAGAGTACCAAGATGTAATTGGGAGGGTAGCATGATGATAAGGTTAAAAGGTATTACTTGGAACCACACACGAGGCTATTTGCCCATGGTAGCGACAAGTCAAAGATTCGCAGAGCTTCATCCTGGTATCGAGATCGTCTGGGAGAAGCGATCCTTGCAGGAGTTTGCAGATAAGCCACTTGAGGACTTGATCGACAATTACGATCTGCTTGTCATCGATCATCCGTGGRCTGGCTTCGCCGCAGAGAAGAAGGTGCTGGTCGCACTAGATGAACATCTATCTGTTGATTACCTTGCAGATCAAGCTATGAACAGTGTTGGGATGTCTCATGCAAGCTACAACTTCGGCGGGGTACAGACGGCATTAGCGATCGATGCGGCTACGCCGGTATCCTCACACAGACCTGATTTGTTGCAACACTATGATCTGCAGCTRCCTCATACATGGGATGAGCTGCTTATGCTCGCTCGCAAGGGGTACGTAGCCATACCGGCAATCCCCATCGACAGCCTAATGAATTTCTATATGATATGTTTGGCTCTTGGCGAGGAACCATTCCAACAGCCGGATACGGTAGTTAGCCGGGATGTTGGAACGGCAGCATTAGATCATTTGCGAGAGTTGGCTTCTCTATGTACGGCTGATGTATTCCGTTGGAACCCAATCGCAGTCTATGAARCACTATCGACTCGCAACGATCTGGTCTATTGCCCATTTGCCTATGGGTATTCGAATTATTCTCGTACAGGTTACTCCCAACATCCTCTTGTATTCGGAGATCTGGTTCACCTTGGCGAGGGGAGATTACGTTCTAC
>NZ_JBFUIX010000369.1:0-2052 GCF_056401635.1 Paenibacillus sp. P4_E11
TGGCCGTGTAATCGAGTCGCAGCCCTTCCGAGCCGATATTGCCGACTACCGCAGGGCCACAATTAATCCCTACACCGAATCTTACGGTGAAACCTAGCTTCTCCATTAGCTTCTGCTCGAGAACTGCAGACTGCTTCTTCATCTCAAGTGCGGCGCGAACAGCCATCTCCGCGTGATTATCGAACTTGATCGGCGCTCCGAATATTGCCATGACACCATCACCCATGAATTTGTCCAACGTCCCGTTGAATTTGAACACCGCTCGTGTACACACGTCCAAGTATTCATTCAAGAACGCAATAACTTGTTCCGGCTCCAGCTTCTCAGATAACGTCGTAAATCCGCGGATATMAACGAATATTAATGATATATCCATCCGTTCTCCGCCCAGCTTGACCTCTTCGCCAGACTGTAGCATTTGATCGACAACGGTCTTGGGCACGAATCGGCCGAAGATGCCGGTCACGCGGCTTCTCTCCTGTCGTTCTGCCAAGTAGTGGCCAATGATGGACCAGATGTACATCAGAATAATGGCCATAAGTGGATAGAAGATTGGAATAAAGACATGAAGCACTTCGTTGCACACGATGAATGCGGCTATGTAGGCGACAATCGACGCTGCGAAGACGAAGATGGCTGTTTTGCCTTTGAAACGATTGAACAAATAAAAAGTCAACAGCACGATTCCAAGAAGAATAACAATCCCAGACGCTTCACTGAGCTCTGTCCAGAACTTGCTGTCCAGAATCGACTGCAACATGTTCGCATGAATCTCGACCCCGAACATCCGGATGACCTTGCTCATTGGAGTCATGTATTCGTCTTGCAAGCCTGTTGTGAACGGACCGATTAGTATAATGTCATTTTCAAACATCTTCACATCAATCTTGTCATTCAACACATCGCTGAACGAGAACGAATCGTAGCCGGTCTTCAAATCCTTCTCTTGACGCGGTTTCGTGAAAAATTGGGTAATGACTTGATTGCGATTATTCGTAGGAATGATCTCAGAACCTCGTAGCCACTGTTTCTTGTCAGAATCCCACTTCACTTGCTCGTTAGGTGGAAGTGTCAGGTTCGCAAGCTTCACGCTGAACGCTTCGATCATGCTGCCGTTCTTCTCAGGAATTCCTACGATCAAACGTCGAACTTTGTCATCCGTGTCTTGGAATACGTTGATATGAGCGGTCTGGCTTTTCTGGGCATTGATCGCACTCGTGGGGTATTCGACCCTATCGTATTCTAGCAGTCCTGCCGATTTTTGCTGAGGTGGGAACAACACGTTGACTGGCAATACCACATTCTTGTACTTGCTCATAATGTCGGCCAAAGCCTGATCTTGCTTAGAATCCTTGCTAGGCTCCGGGAATAGAACATCGACACCGATCGCAGCCACCTTGACACTTTCCAGCTTTTCTATCAGTTTCGCATAGACCGAACGATCCCACGGATATTGGCCTATTGCTTCCAGAGACTTTGAATCGATCTTGATAATTTTGATCGACGTATCCGGCCCCCGTTGATCCGCTATTTTCCAGTTCAAAGCATCCCTTAACGGATTTTCAATATAGTGAAACGAACCACCCGTCCCGGTCGTATAAGAAAACACGGACAAAAGTGCTATAACTACTGCCGCGATGACCGATGATTTCCAGTTCTTCCTGCTCATTTTTTTCCTCCCCAGTTACTTCCTATCCTTCATTTTATAGGCCATGGCTGAATATGGCAATCATTGATTGTGTGAATTTTGTCACAAAAAAACCCCTGACTAGGTTCCAAGTCAGGGGTTTCGTTATTAGGTCCTATTATTTATTGAATGGGCTGTCGCCGATCTTGATGGAATCGGTAGGGCAACCGTCTGAAGCATCCTGTAGATCGTCGTACAGATCGTCCGGAATTTCAGTATTCCCGTGGTTGTCATCGCCATCGAATATCACTTCAGCTAATCCTTCATCATCGTAGTCATAAATGTCCGGGGCAGTTGCACCGCAAGCTCCGCAAGCAATGCAAGTATCTTTTTCTACCCATGTGTACTTTGCCATCGTGGTATTC
>NZ_JBFUIX010000370.1:0-2042 GCF_056401635.1 Paenibacillus sp. P4_E11
CAATAAGAAGGATGAGTTCGGGATCATGGGCGGAGGGATTAATGATTATAGGCAGATTGGTTCCGCATTTGGCCTGTCCCTTGTTACAGGTTCGGGATGGTCTGTACGGGACGGCAAAGTGAAATACGAATTTATTATGCCGGAATATAAGGCGTACCTGGAATGGATGAATAAAGCTTACAACGAAGGATTGATTCCGAAGGACTTCCAGACCGCTAATGGGGATGTAATGACCGAACGCAATTCCAAAAACCTGCTCGGCATTCGCGCTCGCGATTCGCTAACGGAATTCGTAAACTATAATAATCCTGAAAATACGACGCAGAAAAATACGCCTGGCGCGGTCTGGATGCCCGTAAACTTCCAGAACAAGGAAGCCGCATATCCGATGGAATCGGTAGCAGCGGTATGGCGCACTTACGGAATTACAAGCAATGCCAAGGATCCGATCGCCGCCATTCGATTGCTGGATTATATCATAGCCGGAGAAGGCAAAACCGATATGATGTACGGGATCAAAGGTGTAACGTATAACTTGGTGAATGGGAAACCGGTATCCGTCGACAACGTAAAAGAAGTAATCGGTGCAGATAAATTCATGGGTAGTGATTATGCTCCGAAAATCAATTCGAAAGAAAATCAAGAGGCCGTATTCGAACAAAAATATTTGGCCAATGACGCCAAGCTTAAAGATTGGAGCATCAAACAAGCGAATGCTATCGCATCGAAGGCGACGGTACCATTCCAACCTCCTATTCCGACAGCTGAAAATGYGGCAACGATCTCTAAGCTATTCAGTGACCTGAATACGTATCGTGACGAGATGCACGTCAAGTTTATTACGGGAGAAACGAAGTTGAGCGATTTTGATAAATACGTGAGTCGGATGAAAGAACTAGGGGCTGACAAGATCGCCGCCCTGTACCAAGAAGGCTACGATAAGCTGAAAAAATAAGTCAATCTTAATGCTGTTGTAAACGAGAGAATAGGTGCATTTATGCACCTATTYTCAGGCGTTCCTGCGCATTTTATTGGTGGAAAGACGGATTCGGTCTCTCACTGTGGAATCGATGGAAAGGCAGGGAGGTTACCGYTTGGATGCGGGCGGAGGTAACCATTCCGAACGACACACCGGATCAGCATCGACATTAGCTACTCTGTACAATTTGTGAGATATATCTTATTGTTAATAATAAGATATGATTTCAAAATAGATAGGTGATAATAGTGAATAAAAACTCAAATGCAGGCTATTTGAGACAGATTAAACAACATAATATGTCACAAGTATTGAAAGATATATGGAATTTTGAGCCTGTATCCCGCATTGAATTAGTGGATGAGACCAAGCTGACCTCGGGGACAATTACCAACCTAACATTGGACTTGTTGAAAGCCGGTTTGTTGAAGGAAACGGAGCTGACTACAGGCAGCGTAGGACGTAGAAGAGTGATGCTGCGGCTCAATGAGCAGAGCTTCAAGATAATTGGGATCGACATTGGACGTAGTTCCTACGAAATCGTTACAACGAATCTAGTTGGACATATCCTGCAATCCAAAGAAGTGGAGATTGGCAAGAATACCGATCCTCATCAAGTATTGAAAGGCGTCGTCACGATCGTGCGTGAGATGATGTCGCAAATTTCCGAACAACATGACAAGCTCTTGGGAATTGGACTCAGTATTCCGGGTCCGATGAATCTAAAGGAAGGCGTACTGTTGGTTCCACCCAATTTTCCACATTGGGAGCATTTTGAGATTCAGAAGGAATTGGAGAGCATGCTGGGGAGAAAGATTGTGATGAATGACGATGCTCGCACTTCCGCGTTAGCCGAGAGATGGTTTGGACATAGTCGGAAGCGAAAGGAAGACAGCTTTGTATACATCACAATGGGTTATGGCATCGGCGGCGGCGTTGTGTCCAAAGGTGAAATTATATTGGGCACCAACGGGCTCTATGGTCAAGTTGGACATATGACTGTCATTCCCGGAGGGGAATTATGCGAATGCGGGAATCGAGGGTGTTGGGAGACTGTAGGTTC
>NZ_JBFUIX010000371.1:0-2039 GCF_056401635.1 Paenibacillus sp. P4_E11
ACTCTAGATATTGAACATCTAAAAAGTTTAAGACTAGCAAATAATTTATATTTGGTTATTTCTGAATTAGAAATTGGATTACATCGGTTACATCTTTATCAATTGTGTGATCAAGTTTCTCGTATAAATCTAAAGCCATTTCTAAAAAAAGGGACATACTATTATGTGAATGCTAGCCGTAAAGGATCACAAACCTATAGCCGATTTGAAGCAGCAAATGCAGCAATGGAAGGAATAAAAAAACGTTACCCTTCCAAAAGAATTAGTATGAATCGTCTTCCTGATGTAGAGTTTCGATTAGATATTGAAGATCATAACGGACTTTTTTCACTTAAGTTAACTAATGCATCCTATCGCTTTAGGCGAATTGATAGACGTTTCTCAGCAGCATCACTATTACCAACTGTCGCTCATGCAATGGTTTGGCTTTCTACTCCTGTAGAAGAGGATGTTTTTATTGACCCTTGTTGTGGATCGGGCACAATCTTATGGGAACGATTATCCTATCCATTTACCTATATTGGAGGGGGAGATATCGATCATCAGGCGCTCAAAGTAGCGAAAGAGAATCTCATGGATACTTTTGCAGAGGTCACACATTGGGATGCTCGTAAATTAGCTTTTGCCGATGCTTCTATTGATAAAGTCGTGACAAACCTGCCATTTGGAAGGCAAATTTCATTTGGAAAAGAAACAAATGAAATCAATCGAGCAATATTAATTGAAATTACTCGAGTGATGAAAATCCAAGGGAAAGCTGTCATTCTAACAGAAAATTGGGATGAGATTTTACAAGTTGCTGCGTCATTGCATTTGCGATTAATAAAAGCATTCCCGTTAAGTCTCAAGGGATTACACCCTGCCATCTATGTTTTCGAGAGGGTTAAACACAAAAATAAACGGAAAGGTTGATAAATAATGAACTTCCGATTTGTGAGTAGGGAATCCTTCAAGATTGTCGGTATTAAAAAGACTTCACCAATACATAAAATTGGAGTCTTTGTCCCTGGAATTGATCAAACAACACATGAAGACATGCAAACTTATTTTGAGCAGATAAATATGGAAAAAGTAAATGAAATCCTTTATATAGCGGTCGATCATACAGACAATCTAGTTGATTATTATATTGGATTTGAAACAACTGCAGAATGTCCTAAATCTCTTGTTGAGTTGATCATTTCCATGCAAAAGTGGGCAGTCTTTGATCTTTCCTCAACATCACCGCAAACATTGTATAACACCTGGTATTATTTATTTTCAGAATGGTTTCCTACAAATGGATACGAGCTTGTGGCAAATGCACAATTTTTCCGAGTATTAAAAGTGGATGCATCATATGAGCTCTGGGTTCCAGTCGCAAGAAGTAAATTGTAACTATGAATTAATGAAGACGAGAATCAGCATACATTGTAATAAGGGAGGAAGGGAATAGATGACTGCATACGAAAAACCAACATTGGAAACTTCGGAAGTGGAAGTTGTGCTGAGTGAATATTTTGGTTCGAATGTGATTGGGGTAACGCCATTAAAAGGGGGTAATTTAAGCGCTGTATTCTCCTTCTCGGTTTTTGATAAGGAATACGTTATTAAATTTAGCGACTTAGCAGGGAGTTTTGAAACTGAAAGATTTATTTCAGGCCTCTTAACATCACAGGGAATCCCGTTTCCTTCTTATCTCGGGCTAGGTAAATTTAAATCATTTAACTATCTAATTTCAGAAAAGATCAGTGGACTCAATCTGGCAAGCTGCTCTCCTGAGCAACAACGCCAATTGCTTCCGGAGGTCATTCAACTTCTAACTCGGATGAACCACGTTGAGTTAGGTAAAACACACGGTTATGGATTCATAAATACGAGCGGGAATGGTATATATAATTCTTGGAGGGAACATGTAATTGCTATTAATGCAGAGGATCAGGCGGGCACCTTCTGGGATGGGTGGTACAGCTTATTCAAAACTTCTTGTCTGGAGAAAGATGTGTTTGATGAATGTTATAACCGTTTATTGGCCTATTCCAGCTATAATGAACCACATC
>NZ_JBFUIX010000372.1:0-2036 GCF_056401635.1 Paenibacillus sp. P4_E11
TTCTTGAGACGCATCAGATCCCGATAGTTTGGCACAATTGTATGACAACACCAAGCAAGCACCGCTTCCACTAATGGAAACGGTGCTTATTTGTTAACACGCGGCAGATTCCCCATGACCGGTGTACCTGCGCTTGATAAATCCCATATATCAGGGCAATATTCGAAATCCCACACCATCAAATGGGCCGATAAAATCAAGTTGTTCGACGGATATGTATTTGTAACGCCTGAATACAACCATTCCATCCCCGGCGCTCTTAAAAATGCGATCGATTTCCTATATGCCGAATGGAACAATAAAGCCGCCGGCATCGTTGCATACGGAGCGGCGGCCGGAACTTTCGGGCTTTGTCACCCCAAAAACGTGACCAATCAAGTAGTTCTTTACCGATATTGCGCCATTAGTTTGTCCAGCATTTCTCTCATAACATGGATCAACTCGTCTGGTGCTTTTACTTTTGCATCCGTACCCAATCCAATAAAAAATTGGCCGAAAAATGGAAGGCTGCTCGCGGGGATTTGATAGCCCAGCCATCCTGTGCCGTCTTCTCGAACTTGAATCTGCATTTTGTGCGCCGGCCACATTTCGGTCTCGTATCTCTGCACACCTGTTACAGTAAGCTCAACATAAAGTTCCAAAGCCGGACTTTCCTCTTCAATGTAAGACTCCCAGTTTCCTGTATGCACATGCGTCAAATCGGCCGCTTTCAGTTCGGACAGTTCAACAGATCTAACCCGGTCACAGCGAAACAAGCGAAATTCGCGGCGGTGAAAGCAATAGGCCGGACAATACCAAAACCCGTTGCTGGCATAAATCCCGACCGGCTGAACATCTCTTGACCGCTTATGCTGTTTCGATTCGTATTCCATGCGCACCACTTTTTGATCGATCGCAGCATCCAGCAACAATCTCAAATAAGGCGTGCTTGCATGTCTCATCGGTGTTACCAGATCAAATCGTTTCCGCATCCGGTCGATACGGTCCCGAATATCTTCCGGCATATAAGAGTAAAATTTCCGCAACACTGAATTTGTTTCCGCCTCAAACGGAAGATCCGCGTAGTGCCTCAATGCATGGCTGGCAAAAAAAACAGCAAGCGCTTCGCCTTCCGTAAAAGCAACTGGGGGCAGCATTCTCTCGTTAATCATCTTATATCCCCCATGCTGACCGACCTCCGAATAAAAAGGAACCCCCAGCGCGCTTAACTCCTGCATATCCCGCACAATCGTCCGCGTGGAAACTCCAAATTCATTGGCAAGCTCTTTGGCGTTGAAAGACTTCTTTTTGTTGATGGACATCATCATCTCGATCAGTCTTTTGGACTTTGCCATTATAAGCTCCTTTTCATTATTACGACAAGTATTGTCACTATTGTACGATATGATGCTAATGAAGTCCAAAACAACACAAATTGGACAATTTAATTGAAAAGGAGAATGTTTAAATGTCAATGCGCTCAACGACGTTCATCATGCTGGATGGACAAGCTGCGGAAGCGATTGAGTTCTACCGGGAAGCGTTGAACTCGAAATTACTGTTCAAAACTACGTACGGGGAAGGCAAGGATGCCGATAGTTTGCCTGAAGAATGGAAAACCCGTGTTTCCCATGCCGTGTTACAAACCGGTGAAAATGATATGATGGTCGCTGATCTCTTTCCGGGGCAACCTTATGTAATCGGAAATCAGGTGAATATTTGCATTACAGCGACGCAACAAAGCGAGATTGAAGAAATGTTTAATAAATTGAGCGACAGAGGGCAAGTAATGGTCCCGTTGCAAGAAACTGAATTTAGTCCCTGCTTCGGGATGGTGACAGACCGTTTTAACATTACATTCCAATTCTACATGAACGATACAACAAGCAGTTGGAGCTGAAAATAATAGGCCATGACCGGGGAGAAATCCCCGGTTTTTTTATGAAGGTGTATGAAAAGTCATTAATCGAACAGGCAGGATAGTTCAATCACTTCGCGAATTTAAAAACTAAAGAGCTTAATATACATATTACGATTATAAGGAGTAACACAATGAG
>NZ_JBFUIX010000373.1:0-2028 GCF_056401635.1 Paenibacillus sp. P4_E11
GGTTTGGTCTCCAGCTCGTATGTGCCTGATAACGAGAGAGAAATGTCGTTTTCTTTACCTGCTGCCATGATCACCCCATCACCGAAAGTGAAGGCCAACTGCTGCAGACCGGGATTACGAGTATGTATAAAAGCGTTCAACTCGCTGTCTCTAATCTGGAATGTATAGGTCAATCCTTTAATCGAGAGCGAGTTAGGGTTTTGCGCCATGTACTCCGGCAGCTTTTGCATCGTATCCGCCAACGCGGCAAAATATTGCTTGAATAAGGGGAGGCCTTTCGTCTCCCAACTTTTGTTCAGCTCGYTCATTTGTTTGGCTACTTCATCCTTTTGCGGCAGCGATGCGAGCTTCCGCGATACTTCCTCTTGCAGCGTCACCATCGTGATACGCTGTTCCTCGAAGCGGGTTCTCGTAGAGCGCAGCTCAGATTGGGCTTGCTCGAGCTTCCCGTTAACCTCGACCTTTTCTCGGTATGCAGCCTTATAGCGATCCAGTGTACTGCGATCGCGATCCGCAATGAGTTTCATCTGCTCGAATACGTAAAAGGCATCCTTCCATGATTTGGCGGCGAAAACCATCATCCAGAGGGGAGGACGATCTCCGGTATACGAAGTTTTGATCAGCTGTTTGACTTTATCGTTCTGCTCCTTCATCCGTTCATTAAGCGCAGACAAGCTTATTTGGGCATCAGCGATTTGTTTAGTTATATCCTGTTCCTTGACGCCAAGTCTGGCGATTTCCCGATCCAACTCGTATAAGGTAAGACCTTTCTCAAGCAGCGCTTGCGACTGGTCTTGAACCAAAGAGTCGGTCTGAGCATACACGATTGTGGTTCCARGCCATTCAGGTATTCCAAGCCATCCAAGCATCAAGCAGCCGATCAGAAAGACGGCGAGGGTCGGTCGAACCAGCATCCACATCGTTTGTCCCACGTCCTTTCCGTACTAAATGTATCGAATCAGACGTGGAAACATGCCTTATTTCTTAACGCTGTGCAAAATGTCCTCTAGGAAAGACAAAAACTCGTTTTTCAGATTGAATAGTGGAATCTGCATATACATTTTGTTATCCTTGATAAATATTCGATTTATGTACAATCCTACAACTGGAAGTGGAACTTAGATGTCAACTCATATGAACAATCCATTGACGACCCAACTCATTCAAGCTATGGACGCTAGTCCGACTAAATCCATTTCGTTTCACGATTACATGGAAGCTTGCTTATATGACGAACAATATGGCTATTACAATCGGACAGCAGTGAAGATTGGGAAGGAAGGCGACTTTTACACGAGCTCCTCTGTTGGCCCGTTCATGGGCATGATGCTGGCACAAGCGATTGTACGCATGATTCGTGAAGAAGGTTGGGATCAGAGTGGCTGGCAGATTGTGGAATGGGGCGGAGGTACAGGGCGGCTTGCCTTGCACATCTTGGACCATATCAAGCGTGAAGCACCGGCACTATACGACACATTAACGTACACGATTGTTGATCAGAGTTCCTATCACCGTGCTATGCAAGCTGAGGCGCTTGTCAATCATCCACATGTCCATTATGAACAGCCTGATGAGTGGCTCGCAGGACAATATGACATTCCTACTATCGTTTGCTCTAACGAGTTGTTGGATGCATTTCCTGTTCATCGTGTTCAATATGTACAAGGTCAGTTTGAAGAAATCGCAGTCATATGGGAAGAGTCGAACAAGCAGTTCCGAGAGACGTGTCGTCCCATTACCGACCCTGACGTGTTGCGTTATATCGAGGATGAACAATTACCTGAGCGAGAACGTCAGCAGTTTGAGCTGAATCTGGAGGCAGAGCGGTGGATACGGCAAGTAGCCTTACGTTTCAACCACGGTGTGCTTATTACAATCGACTATGGTGCTACTCGGGAAGAACTGTACGGCCCGCACCGCATGAACGGTACGCTGATGTGCTACCGGAAGCATCAGGCCCATGCTGACCCTTACATCTATGTAGGTGAGCAGGATATGACCGCTCACGTTAATTTCTCGGCTTGTATA
>NZ_JBFUIX010000374.1:0-2028 GCF_056401635.1 Paenibacillus sp. P4_E11
GTTTTGGACGGTCACAATATTTCCTACTCGTATATTGATTCTGGACGTTTATTACATGTCATTGAGGTGAGATTATTAAGGAGCTAATCACTCTTTTCGAGAAAGCCAATAAAAGGTTTCTCCTAGAACAAGATAAATTAATCATTAGTGGTGTAGCTGAACGAACTTTATGCGGATCGTTAATGATTTATCTTCAAGAGGAACTAAAAGGAACTGCTTATTCAAAATACTATGTAGATGTCGAATATAACAGAAACATGGAAAAGTGAAGACTATCATAAATGAAAACATTGAAGTGATACCTATTAATTGCGACATAATAATTCATAGTAGAGGCGAGATCATTTATCAAGATAATTTGATTGCGTTAGAAATGAAAAAATCGGTAAATAGAGAATCAGAAAAAATTAAGGACAAGAACAGGCTAATCACCTTAACTAAAGATAAGTTTGATGATGTCTGGTCGTTTGACGGTACAAGTCTTCCTGAACATGTTTGCAGATACGGATTAGGCTTTTATTATGAAATCAATACTGCGAAGAAGAAAGTATATATGGAGTATTACATAAAAGGAAAGTTAACATATACAAAAATGCTTACTTTTTGATCAAATCTAAGAGTACCTGACTTCATTTAACCAGAAAGGGTATACCCGATATGTGGAAAGAATCTGACGAAGGTAATCTTGTTTATGTTCAAGTGACGACTGATTCCAAATTCGGGAAAATGTATGAGGATATTTCAAAAAGCGTCGAGCGACTTTTGGAAGAACACAGAGCTGAAGGTGCACTTTGTATACATTTGTAAGTACCGATCCTCAGTCTAATGAAGTTCTTCGATGTCAAACGTTATGCCAACAGAATGGTTGCCGATTTGAAATCTTTCATAATAGTAAAATTGCAAAAGCGTTGAATCAAGTGTTTAATCACGATTTACGAGAATATTTTTTAAATATAACACTCGAACCGCCTGCTCCTGCTCCGGCTCGCTGCTGCTCATTCACCTGCGACATCTCGCCTCCACTGCGCGTTCATCGCTTTCTCGTCTACTGAACAATCTCTCACCCGCATCCAGTCCTTGTTTCAATTACGCGATAATGATGTTTGGCGCCAGATTCAACGGTGAGTTGCTCGTTTGGCAGCCTTCGAAGCGCGGTCCGAGATCGGCCTGCCATTTCTCGCCCTTCTCTTTCTTCAGCTCATTGACGATTTGGCGCACTTCCCATTCGGCATCCTCGACAATTTGTTTGAAGTCGCGGGATTCCTTCTGCTTGACGATCAGCTCCTTCATCCATTTCGTCCCGAATTTGACATGATTCTTCTCGTCAACGATGTCGTAATCGTGTTCGAACGCTGTCAGCAGATCGTTATGTTCGACGGCCTGCTTCGTCCATTGTTTCTTGGGAACGAAGGAGCAAGCTTCACCAACCTGCGTCAGTGCCGCGATCCGCTCCAGCAGCGGCATCGCCGTGTATACCTTGTAATGCCCCACCGGAATCGGAACGTCATACGGATTGACGCCCATCGACAGCAGCCGCGAATATCCCATGYGCGAATGCCGCACTTCATCCCAACACTGCCGCACGAAATCGGCCACATAGTCGAACGGCATGTGTCTGCCGTCATACACGATATTGGCCACCAGATCGATGATCGGCAGTTCGGTGAAGTGCGCATAGGAATGATGCGTCGGATGCTCTTCGCTTTCGCTCACGGCGTCGAAGATCCGCTCCGCGCTTCTCCATCTGAATGACGGTTCGAGCTCCATCTCCGCCGGCACTTGATACTCCGAATAATCCGCCAGTGCATCGGCATTCTCGAGCGGGACGCCTTCATACAAGGCCCCCAGTACGCGGATATGCTCGCGAATCGTATCCTCGAACTTGACCACTTCCCGTTCCTTCGCAGCCGATATGCTGCCCGCTTCCACGAACTGTTTGCCCCATGCGATCTGCTTCTCCATGGCGGGCAAGTGATCTTCGAACACCTCCACCGACGGGGCATCGTTCAGGCGAAGTGTATGGTGGAC
>NZ_JBFUIX010000375.1:0-2022 GCF_056401635.1 Paenibacillus sp. P4_E11
ATGTGGGGATAACGAAAGTTCCCGAAACGCTGGCAGAGCTAGAATCCGCCATGATCAAATTTCGGAACGACGATCCTGATGGTAACGGCAAGAAGGATACTTATGGGATGACGGGTAAGTTGGATAAAGTGGAAGACTTCTTCAGTCCTATCTTCGGCGCATATGGCTTGTACCCTGGGACATTTACTGAAAAGAACGGGAAAGTGGTGCTCGGGGAAATTGAACCAGGGGCTAAGGATGCACTGACGACATTGAATAAATGGTATAAGGAAGAGTTGATCGACCCGGAATTCGTCATCAATAAAGGCAACAATGTCGACGATAAAGTGATTTCCGAAAAGATCGGCATCGTCTCGAATTCCTGGTGGGCGTTCATCCCTGCCGAAGCATTCTCAGCTGGAACTTATTATGACAAATTGGTAGAGAAAAATCCGAAAGCAAAATGGGCTATAACAAGCGGACCGAAAGGACCCAATGGAGAATTCGGCATCACCCAAACCAATCCGCTATTAAGCTCTGGGAGACAGTATGCCAAAAAAATGGAGAAAGAACCGGAAAAAATGATCAAGTACATTGAAATTGTTGAAGCAACTAACTTTGCCGATATCAACCTGTACGAGAAACTAAAATATGGGGAAGAAAACAAAACCTACAAAAAGACAAACGGCGATCTCGAGTGGATCCCTCCGTACGACAAAGAAGAAGAGCGCATCAAATTCGGATTGTCCTTCTTCAGTGTCCCTGGCGGATTTAACGACTACGACTTATTGGCCCCCTATATGACGAAGAGTAAATACATGACTTTAAGGAAAGAGACCGAAGCCATTGCCAAAGGCAAATACGATGTGTTGTATCCGATTCAACGGCCGGTATTCACCGAATATAAGGATAGACTAGAACAATTTACAAAGAAAAACCTAGTCGATTTTATGACCGGTAAACGCCCCCTTAGTGAGTTTGACAAGTATGTGGAGGAATGGAAGCAAATGGGTGGCGATAAAGTGATGGCGGAAGCCCAGCAGAAGTACACCGAGCTAGTCAAAAAATAAGCATGCGGAGGTGGTGGGAATGGATTCATCGATATGTATCCACACAGGAGGTATGAAGTTTACCAACAGCCATGTGGATGCTGTCAACCGTCGCAGGAGAATCATAGTGCAATTCGATGTGATGGGCGAGATTACAGAACTATTCGGGATCGATATCAACGAATTGATCAACTTCACATTTCATTTTGCAGATGAGGAAGGAAGTCAGATCGACAGTATCATCTGGGATATCGATTATTTCATACCTAAGGAAGGATCTCCGATTAATTCTGGCATACAGAAGTGGCACGAAGAAGGGATTGATGTTGTAAAAATACTTCTGGAGGAGTCCAAACGGCGTGGTCTGGAAAATATATGGAATCACCGTATCGCTGAAGTCGATTTTGGCACAAATGGAGTAGGACTTGGGTTAGAGTCAAGAACCCGGTTGAAAGCTGAACATCCTGATTGGGTCGTCAAGAGTTGGTGGTGGCAGGGACTGTGGAATCTAGCCTCGCCGGGACTTCGTGAATACAAGCTTAAGTATTTAAGAGAATTAATAGAAACTTATGAATTCGACGGTATTCAAATTGATTTCTCCCGGCACGTTCCTTGCCTGCCTGTGGGGGAACAGTGGGAGAATAGGGAACACGCAACTACATTTATTCGAATGACTAGGCTTATGTTACTGGAACTAGCAGACAAGTACAAGAGACCATTGCTGTTGGCGGCTAAAGTTCCTGAGAACCTAACAGGGTGCCAATTGGATGGGTTGGATGTGGCAACATGGGCGCAACAAAATCTGATTGATCTGTTTTCCCTAGGCTCCAGAACGATAAATGTGGATTTTGCAGCATTTCGGAGCATCACGGAAGGAAGGAACATTAAACTGTACCCCTGCCATGATGATCATCATTCGACAGACGGTTACCGATATCCACCAATTGAATTTTTTCGCGGAGTGTTCGGTAACTGGCGTCAGCAAGGCGCGGAC
>NZ_JBFUIX010000376.1:0-2004 GCF_056401635.1 Paenibacillus sp. P4_E11
ACGTCAAGACGTGTTTCGATCCCCTGAATGATATTTGCCCCCTTGGAATGGACATAATCGTAGGCAGCTTCTATATTCGGTGTTTCGATGATGATGACCGGATTGACTCGTAGATCCAACTGAAGTCGATCGAAGAATACACGCGGCGTTTGGCTCAACCGGTTGTCGTCAAAAAGCAGATGTGCCCCTCGCTCCATTCGGATCGACGATAGTCCGTTCAGCCAAGGATCGGCTTCAATCTTGCGTTGCAGGAAGYTCTCATACCAGGCAATGGAGTCCGGGAGCTGGTCTGCGTGAACGAAGACGCGGCTAATGCGCTGCAAGAGTGGATGAAACGGCATAGAGATTCCGGTAGATGGTGCTTCGTGCGACTGGCATAACATATTGGCGTTAATGTTGAAGAACGATACATTGTGGAAGCGGAACACTTCCGACAAGAACTGATGCGGATGAGCTTGGCAATACGAATAGGCAGCATCAATGTCATCCGTGTTAAACATAATCGTTGGCGGGAAGCCCCAAATATTGCTGTCCAGAATAATGTCCGTTCCGTCAAAATTGAAATAATAAATTTGCCCGCCGCTTTGTTTGGCTACGATGGGCTGCTCCAGTAAATCTGCATACCATTCCGTGGATCTCTTCAAATCGCTAACCGGAATAAAAATCGTTGGCATGTGGCTCTTGATTGGGTGTGTCATCTGTTTTTCCTCCTCTATAAGTGAACTACAACCTTTAGACACGAGCCGAATCTAGTTTCTATCAAGATGAACGGACTATCGACGATAATATTGATATTCCTTCCRCTTCCGCCTGAGCGGCATCGGTGAGCCCATCATTAATGATAGCCAATCTGCCGGCATGCTGTTTCCATAGCCGAACGGAAAAGACGGATACAACCGATTGAATGAAGCGTGAACACGGCGATAGCAGGCAGCTGCTTGCGCCAGTTTCTCTGCTCGTTCCACATTGCGTACTTTTCCAGATAAGATTTGCAAATACAGGGCAGCATGATGCCTGGCTTCAGCCAGTATTGCCACTTGATAGGCATGTCCCTGCAGATCCAGATTCCCGCTATGTACCGCTTCCAGCCAGAGCCGGTATCCGTCCAGGCCAAATGCAAAACCTGGGACCGGGGGTTCCTTCCCTTGAGCATGGTCTACTATAGAAGAGATTATGGCAAGTTCAGAGACAGGCGGTGTGGTTCTCCCGTGGATCGTAGCTATGAACAACCCCGGTTCTTCTGCTGTTCGTCCCAACTGCACATATGGGAATGTTCGGTTGATCCGGTTATACCCGCGATAGGATAATGTTCAAGCTGCGTCGTCATATCCATATATGTATCCGAACTCATTAATGATCATGTTGAACACGATCACAGGCCTGCCCGAGTCGATGCAATCCTGAATCATCGCAAGCAGCCGAATCTGATCTTCCGGTGTCACCGCTTTCCTTCCCGGCCGACCATAGCAATGTCCCGTAACCCCTAGCCTTTCCATCATGCGATAAGCCGAGTAGCTCCAATCGAACGTAGAGATGCCTTGCCAGTGGCAGTTCACCGCTACATTCAAGCGGAATGCTTCGCCGCTTATTCCCAATACATCTGTTAACGTATACCCCATATCATCGCTTGCACGAAGCACTTCCCAGATAGCAGCGGACATAAGGGAATAAGGTTGTGTGTGCACAGGCGGCACCAGTTGACACTCTACAGTCTTTCCTTCCTGCCTCCGGCGCTTCAAGTGACGCTCTACTTCCAGACGGAAACGTTCGTCATTCGCTTTGGAGCGGGAACGGGAGATAATATTGTATACGTTGCTTTTATTCATCCCGAACCGTGATGCCAGCTCTTCCGGGGTAGCGTCCTCGGTCGCATAAGTGGTCAATAAGGATCGTGCCTGCTCTGATAGCGGCCGCAGTGAATTACGAAGTAATTCTCCCATCTCTTCCTGTTGCAGCCTATCGTTATGATCGTCCAATTGTTCTAGTTGTTCCATAGATTCAGGA
>NZ_JBFUIX010000377.1:0-1999 GCF_056401635.1 Paenibacillus sp. P4_E11
CCTATTTATTCCGGTTTTTCATTGGTGTATTCGATTGGGTGATCCCCGTTATTTTTATTTATATCGGACTTTACGCGATGATCAGAAGAGCTTGGCCGAACCGTTGGAGTGCACGAAAGTCAGGATGGCTGCTAGTACTCACGGGTTTTCTCATTATGAACCATATTACGATGTTCCAGCAATTAGATCCGAACGAGCAGTTTCTATCGGCGAGCTGGATCATTAGTCAGACGTGGGCTACATTGATGGATGGACTTAGCCCAACCGTGCAAGGGACGGATATATTGTCCCAGAGTGTTGGCGGTGGAATGATCGGTGCTTTCCTATACGCCTGCTTATATATGCTCTTCGACAATCTGGGGGCCAAGCTCATTGAATATACGATGTTCGCGCTTGGATTTATTCTGATCACCGGTATTTCTTATGTCGATATGGGAGGCAAGCTTCGAGGTCTATTCCGAGGCACCGGGGTTCATTTCAAGCAAAGTATATCTGAAATGTTGATGCTGCTCAAAGGTCGTCCAAAGCCGATTGTGAAGGCCAAGGCAACCGCGAGAACGATACCAGCGTACATACCTGATGACGATGATATGGATGAGGATCACATCCCTGTATTCACCAGGGAAAAGAGGAAGCCGGTGTTCTTCCAGCTGTTCGGCGGGAAGCGTCAATCGGGAGCTGAGAAGGAAGCAGCAGTTCAGTCTCAAGCTATACCATCTCACCCGATCGAAGATCAGGACGATGAACAGGAAGACGTCGTAAGTGGTTCCATATTAGCAGGCCCATTAACGGGAATACAAGAAAATGAAGGGCCCGAAGTCCCGTTAATCCGTGATTTTCAGGAGCAGGTTGAGCAGGAAAACGGAGGACCTATACATGCATCGTGGGTCACGCCGACAACGGGAAAAGTCGAACCGGTCAAGAAGAACAATGCAGCTTCGACAGAACCTCCTCTGGACGATACGGAGCTAGCCTTTGATCAAGAAGGCAGTGAGGTCGTGCAGCAGAAACCCTATGAGCTACCATCGCTACAACTGCTTCAGAGACCTGCTGGAGCCGGTAAGGGCGGAGAACAGACCGATTACAAGGTAATAGCAAGGAAGCTGGAATCGACGCTGGAAAGCTTCGGTGTTCGGACGAAAGTGTTGGAGGTCGTCAGAGGACCAGCCGTCACTCGATACGAGCTTCAACCCGATGTCGGGGTGAAAGTAAGCCGGGTTGTCAGCTTGACCGACGATATTGCGCTGGCATTAGCAGCCAAAGATATACGGATGGAAGCACCGATTCCGGGGAAGTCAGCCATTGGGATCGAAGTGCCGAACACGGAAGTTTCCGTCGTTACGATGCGCGAAGTGATGGAAAGCTCCGTGTTCCAGGAGTCCAGCGCCAAGCTGAGTATTGCCTTCGGTCGTGACATTGCTGGACAAGCTATCGTAGGCAATCTGGCCCGGATGCCTCACTTACTAGTAGCTGGTGCGACAGGCTCTGGGAAGTCGGTGTGTATCAACGGGATTATTACGAGTATCTTGTACAAAGCGAAGCCGGATGAAGTCAAGTTTTTGATGATTGACCCGAAGATGGTGGAGTTGAATGTATACAACGGAATTCCTCATTTACTTGCTCCGGTCGTAACTGATCCTCGACGAGCATCACTAGCATTGAAGAAAGTCGTCGTTGAGATGGAAAAACGGTATGAGCTGTTCTCCAAGAGCGGTACCCGTAATATTGAAGGCTATAACGCTATGTTAGTGGAGAAAAAGGAAGGCGCCCCGCTGCCCTACATCGTCGTGATCGTCGATGAGTTGGCGGATTTGATGATGGTTGCTTCGAACGATGTGGAAGATGCAATTTGCCGGTTGGCTCAGATGGCTCGTGCGGCAGGAATTCATCTGATCATCGCCACACAACGTCCATCTGTTGACGTCATCACAGGTGTTATTAAAGCGAACATTCCATCGCGTATCGCGTTCGGCGTCTCGTCTCAAGTGGATTCCCGTAC
>NZ_JBFUIX010000378.1:0-1998 GCF_056401635.1 Paenibacillus sp. P4_E11
CCGCATCACCCCAGCCGAAAGAATAGAAGGATACGAAAGAATAGGAGGCTACACAATGGAATTTCAAGAGTTTCTGAGACAAGTGATGGAAGCACGGAAAGACGGTTCAAACACGACCAAAACCTGATGGATCGAACGGTGAAAGTATCAATCAACGGGGAAGAAGTAGAGATAGTCAGCATCGAAGTGGATTGCCTTGGCAACATCATCATTAACGTGGACGGAGTTGAGTAGCATGCGACAAGAGATTGATAACCCAATGGTACGCGAACACGCTGAACCACTCAGCATCAGCACACAAGAGGTATTAGCCAGCTACCATAAGCCAGTGATCAACGTGGAGATGTACCGGAAGAARTGGAACGACACTAATCGACGGATGGAGGCCAGGAAATGAACTTAGATGCAATCAAAGAAGCGCTTAGCAAGGCAACGCCAGACTGGTATGACAACGGAAATGAGATCGTATCAAATCAAAACATGCGCGTTGGAATCGGTGGATTCCTGAAGGAAGAAGACAACGTGTTAGCGGCTCACGCTCCTGAATGGCTTGCATCCCTTGTATCCGAAGTGGAACGCCTCAATAAACGACTTGAAGCCTCTGTGTATATCGGAGATCACAACTATGATTTGGCTGAGGAACGAGGCAGGAAAGTAGAGGAAATGCAAAAGACACTGGAATGGTACGCAGATGAACTTAACTGGGGAACGATTGAGGAGTATGGAGCATTTGTCAGTGACGGTGGCGAACTCGCCCGAGAGACATTGAAGCGGCTGAGAGGAGAATCAGTATGAGTGAAAAGGTAAAGCTGCCACGAGAGGTAGTGGAAGCGATTGAGTCGCTGAGAAGTAAGCAGAATGGGTTCAGTGATTACGCCATCGTCGGAATGATGCACGAGAAAACCAGTCATCATATCGCCGAAATTAGGATTCTGGATAGTCACATGGGCCAAGGGAAAATGCACCCTGATAATCTGATCAAAGCCCTAGTAAACGGCTATGAAGTAGAACAGACAACAGAAGAAGAAGCCATTCAATGGCTCATAAAGAAGAGGTGTATCGAACGAGGGTTTAGCGAACACGACATCGTTATGGGCATCAAAGCCATTCTAAACAGAGGAGTGAACGAAGAATGACCAAACGTGAAAGTCTCGTCCAGCATCTTGAAACCCAAGCCTATGTATGCAAACTGATAGCTGACAAACTCCGCAACGGGGAAGACATAGCGGACAGCGCTTGGCTCAGCGACCTATTCAGCACAGATGAATGGAACACTGAAATAGCCGCGATTGAAGCACAAGAACAACTGCAGTATGAGCATGACCAAGCGATGGAAGAGAGGGTTGCCGTGTGATCACAGCAACAATACCAGATAAGCCTCTACGCCTTCACCAAGCTACGTACAAAGTATACTCAGACGCGCGGCTGATCGAGTTGAAACATGAGCGATACGGCTCAACGTACACCTCTATGCTGTCGGTAAAGGAAGCGCGAGACACGGTACAGCAGCTACAAACCTGCATCGATGAGTTTGAGGTTGAGCAAGGGAGGGATTGCGAATGATCAAAATAGAGGATATTGAAATCGGCGGCGAGTACAGAGGGAAAACCGGATTACCGCGTAAGGTAAAGCAGTTCTGGCATTTCAAACCAAACGGAAAAGGGCAGAAGGTATTAAGTCCTGTCGGAGCTGACATCGAATATGTACGAGTAGATTCAGACGGTAATGAATATAAAGGCGGCACATGTTGGTACAGTACTTTTGCGAATTGGGCTGAATTGAGGTTGGACAAATGAGCCTAGCAGACGTATACGCCAAACTACGACACTGTTACAGGCAGATGATGCTCGCCCCTCTCGGGAGCGCGGAACGTACTGAATGGATTGGGATTGCAAGATATTACGAGCAAATAAAGAACGCCCTTGCCGCAGCAACGGCAGAGAGCGCATAAGGAAAACAAAAGTTGTTTCAATCATACCAAAAAGGAGCGAATATTGC
>NZ_JBFUIX010000379.1:0-1977 GCF_056401635.1 Paenibacillus sp. P4_E11
GTTGCTCCAGTTGTCCAAGCTCTGTTCACCGATGATGAATTTAATCACATTCTCGTCACGATATTTGTCGATAGCAGCACCAGTAGTCGTGATCGTCTCCAAATCCTTTTGATTAAAATCAGGCAGGCTGCGGTAGGGGGCGTCATACTTACGGGCTTCGACATAAGCATCTTGAAGCTCCTTGGAAGCCATGGACAAATAGGCATCATAATCGATCCATGTATAAGTACCATTGGTCGCTAGACCCGTTTCCTTACGGAAATCGACGGCTGTCTTGTAATCCGACTTAATCTTTTTCTTCCCGTTCTCAACGGTATAGGTTTCTCCTTCTTTCCCCCAGCTGGAAATTAATCTTCCTTCCTCGCTGTAAAGGAAATCTACCGTCCGCATAATATCTTTGATTTGCTTGGATTTAATCGAAACCGTAAGCCCAGAATCGACAACGTGCATATAAGCGTTCTGTGGTTTCCCTCCTTGATTACCGATAGGGGGGGCCATGAAGGTCAGATTAAAGTTAGGATTGCTTTTCCTCAAAGCGTCGTTAAAGAAATCGATTCGGCCAATATAATCAACTGTAACGAACGATTGCTCCGTGGACATCAGATCCTGCCATTTCTTTGCATCAACGGTTAACCAGTCTGGAGGCATAAGACCTTCCTTGTAAAACTTATTTAAATATCCAAGCATCTTTTGATAGCTTTGCTCGGTCGGGCCGTATTTGACGTCTCCGCCGTCGAGATAGAAGCCTTCGTTGGTTTGAAAGTTAGCAGATAGCACTTTAAGCAATAACAGATTATTCCCAAGCCGGAAGCTGAACGGATAGCTCTTCGGATACAGTTCTTTCAATTTTTTGAGCACGGTATACAGCTCATCGAAGTTGGTTGGAGCCATTAGGTTATGCTTTTGGAACACATCCTGCCGATACATCCAAATCATTCGGTTTGCTTCGCCAAACCCTTCATTGGGAAACATGTACATTTTCCCGTCTGCCGCCAATTGCGCTTTCGCAATCTCCGGATATTTCTCCATCCATTTAGTGAAATTCGGCATATCAGCCTTGTAATCTAGAATGTTGACAAGAGCGCCCTGTTGTCCGAATTTATTAGTCTGCGATCTTCCATACATAAACATCAGATCAGGCATATCTCCCGAGGCGATCGATAAGTTAATCGTATCCTCGAGCTTACCGGAAGGTGTTTGCACATTAAATGTGGCCCCTGTTTTCTCCTCGATCATCTTCCAGACTGGCCAATCTTTATTGTAAGGATAGCTGGGGTGGGAATCGGTTAACATCGTAAACGTCTTTTTCGTCAAAGCACCTGATTTCTCCGGATTGGTTGTCGCGGCTTGGCCGCCTTCTTGCTTCTTTTCACTGCAGCCTGCAATTAATGTCATACTCAACATGATCATCATGAACAGATATAATCCTTTTTTCACTGAAACCGCTCCTTTTTTTTTACTACGTCATCCATATGTAGACCTCAAATAAGAAATCCTTTATCCTTTGATCGCCCCGATCATCACCCCCTTAACGAAATACTTTTGCAGGAATGGATACACGGCGAGAATAGGCAAGGTAGCTACCATTATCGTGGCATACTTTAAGGATTCTTCCACAATGACCTGATCGCCTCCTATCCCCATAGCATCCGAAGAATTTAATTGGCCTGCCAGGACGATATTCCGTAAAATAACCTGCAGCGGAAACAGATCGGGATTACGTAAATATAAGAGGGGAAGCATGAAATTGTTCCACATGGCTACGGCATAAAAAAGTCCTATTGTCGCAAAAATGGCCTTGGACAACGGCATGACGATTCTAAAGAAAATGCCTAATTCATTTAAACCATCGATCTTTCCGGATTCCTCCAGCTCTACTGGAACTCCGCTGTAAAACGTTCTCATGATCAACAGGTTCCAGGTACTTACGACCGCCGGCAATACCATCCCCCATAGCGTATCCATCAACCCGTAGGA
>NZ_JBFUIX010000380.1:0-1976 GCF_056401635.1 Paenibacillus sp. P4_E11
GAATGGCGACTTGGCATTCGCCCGGTGTACTTTCCACAAGCTGCTTAGCCATAAATACACCATAAGCGGTRCCATAAACCAGATCCAATACGTCTTCACTTGCAGCAATATATAGTCGAATAATCCGTGCCAAAATACCGGTAGCATTAGCGACATCAGCAGCAGTCGTTTTTTTTCTTGAGGAGTGCCAAACTTGGCTTTCCCCATATAGTAGCCCATCATAACGCCGAACAGAGCATGTCCAGAAACAGGCAGTAAAGCCCGGAACATTAACGCTGACAAGGAGAAATGATTGAATACGGCATAGATGACATTCTCTAATGTTGCAAATCCCATCGAGATGCTGACTGCGTACACGATTCCGTCGTACGGCTCATCGAACTCCGCATGCTTGAGCATGGCGAAATACAACACGAACCATTTGACGAACTCTTCCACGAACCCGGTGATCCCGAAGGCGAACAAGAAATTATTCTCACCAAATCCAAGTACCAAAGCGCGCTGGATCACCATCGTAGGGAATACTATGAGAACACCGTATAAGAATACACGAGCAACCATTGCAATAGGCTCGGCATCATACAAGTCTTTGAGATAGAAATAGACTAAGAGCGCTATTCCTGGGGCAACAGCAGCCGTTATGATCGACAACCATTCCAAGTTCAAGTCCCCTCCTTTCAGGATGACAAGCGAAAAGCACCCGCAAAAACTTGACGTTTTTGAAGATGCTTCATTCGAACGCTGGGACGGCCGGATAAAGAGAGGTTAGTTCTTGAAATGTTTGCATAAGACCTGGACAGCCGATTCGCTGATAATAGAGTTGCCGTATTCCATAAGTACTGCTGAAGTAATCGAAGTCGCTTCCCCGAATTCAGATAATATCGCAATTAGGGCGTGAAACTTGGTTTCTTCCAACTCGGAAGGATCCATCTGAAGAATCCACTTGTTCTTATAGGAATACAAGCTTCCATCCTCCAAACCGATTCCGGAGACGACCTTGGCAGCCCGTACTAAATGTTCAAAATCCTGAAAAGCGAAAGCGATCATGTCGCTCTGCTCCATCGTAACTTCCATTTCGTACACATCTTCCGCTTCTTCTTCATCCAACACTTCGCCGTCGGCACCTACATGCACTTTCCCACGTGTTACGATAACGACCATTCCTTGTGCCGGCAGGGCGAACACTTCTACGGCTAAAGGTCCGGTAGCATCGAAACCGACCTCGTTATAGGCTTGTTCCATCATTTCGCTGAATAGCTCATGTACCTTGGGAATTTCACGCCACATATCTTCTTTCTGAATGCCGCGCTCCTTCAGGTCGTCGAATGTAAGGAAAATCCTTATCTTATCCACGCTCAATCGTTCGATCTTCATGACAGGACCTCCCTTTCCATATCTGATATAACAGATTATGAATTCGTAGAAAGAATGGTGAACGAAAGATCAGGCTTGTATATTTACAATATCATTTTTTTATTCGCATTGCACGAAAAAATGTTGGTTCGCCTGTACAGGAACGATGGTTTGCTCAATATGTATGTATGGAATGTGACGTAAATTCAAACCTGCAAAAAAAATTCCGGATTCCCTATTCTAGGAAAACCGGAACCCTTTTCAAAACATACCGATTACTGGGTCAAGACGTGCGGCTCTTTATGACTCGACCCACTTTGGTTGTGTATAATTTCATCTACATGCTTTTTCAATTCGGGGTCGCGGTTGATGATTTCCTCTACTTTATCCATGCCTGACTCCGGCTCGAAGTTAGCTTTGGCCTTTGAGGTTTTCTTCGCGGCATCTTTACCTCTGTCCATGGCCTGATGCATCATATTGCCTGCTTGATGCGATAATGCAGAGAACGTAACTTGTTTTCCCTTCCGGTTCCAATACATGACTACACCGGCTCCAACAAGACTGCCAAACAAGAAAGCGCCCATTCTCATCGAGTATCCCTCCATTCCTGAACTTTATTGTAT
>NZ_JBFUIX010000381.1:0-1970 GCF_056401635.1 Paenibacillus sp. P4_E11
GCGTACACCTTGAACTTTTCTACCCCATCTGTCGCAGGGCATGAAGTTTATGTCCGCTTATCGGGAACCGACTGGACGAATCCGGATAAACGGATCTTCTTTGACGAGGTAAGAATCGTTCCGGATTTATCCGATTCGGAAACGGCGAACAGCGGATTCGAAACGCCCGATTATGCCGATCCGACGCTTCCGTTGTACTGGAATCGCAGCGGGAATGCCAGTGCCTCCACGGTATCACTCGATTCGAGCGAGCAGGTGAAAGGCGCCCAATCCGTCAAACTGGCGACGAATCCGGTCAGCGGGGAGCAAATCTTGAGCTATGATCTGAACGGGCTGCAGGCGGGCGAAACGTATCGTCTTACGTTCTACGCCAAGACCAACGGTTCGGCCGCGCAAGGGAAAGTGTCGGTCACGAACAGCGGCACCGCATTGTTTGCGCCGGTTACGATCAACAGTACGGCTTGGACCCAATACCAGACTACTTTTGTTGCACCGAGTCAAAACTTTTATGAAAACAATCTAAAGCTTATCTTGACTCATGCCAATCCGGTAGTGGCGGGCGGAACCGTTTGGTTCGATCAGGTAGCGGTAATCGCTCAATAGAGAAGCGATAGAAAACAGAACTGACGCACAAGATTGAAGAAATTCGCTAATATATGGTTAACTCAACAGGCCTGATTGCATACAAAAACGCCATCGCGATGACGGCGTTTTTTTGTGTAAATCACCGCAGCCCGGCCGGGTGCGTCAGTTCATATACGACCGGGTCCCTTAAGACCCGGCTGGGAGTCCTTTCGAGAACGATTGCCTTTACCTGTTTCCAGCAAAAAGGCGCATTCGGGCTGCTGGTCCGATCTCTCCGCGTTCCATTTAACAGATACCAAGTCTGTGAGCTCGACAATGCCAGAGAGCACTACAAATGGATCAGCCGATCTGTACGCTGTTTGAAGCTGATCGCAAGGCCCTACTGCCACTGCCTAAGCTCGAATTTGAAGCTTGCCGCTACGAGCACGTGAAGACCAACGGCTACGGCAAATTTATCCTCGGTGGGTGTCATACGTATTCATCYTCACCGATGTACGCCGAGCGTGAAATTGTCGTRCGCGTRAGTGCGCATTTCATCGAACCCCTAGACGAGACCGGTGATGCCATTTCCCGTCACAACCGAGAATTCGGGAGTGAACGAACGGATACCGTGGACTGGACCACTATGCTCGATCAGYTAATGGTGAAGCCCGGCGCATGGAAGAATAGCGTCATGCGCAGCCAAATGGCCTACGAGGTACGTGACTACATGGAYGAGCAGGATAAGAGCGGTCTTAAGCARGCGCTCAAGCTCATTAAAGACTTATCTAACCAATATGGATTAGATGTGGCCATGACCAGTATGAACGAAGCGATCGTTCGTAAACGCACGGAAGGKCTTCCGGTTAATGCCGCCGTGGTGGCTGCCCGAATCGCCCACTATGGCCTCCATACACCAGGAGAACCAGGGCCGGATAWGAGTCGTTACGATGAGTTGCTGCCCGCATCAGGAGGTGCTGTATATGGAKCGAAGTGAGATCCGTCAAGAGATTGCCCTATTCTGCCGCCAACTCATCCTAAGCCAAAATGCCGTACGGCTGTGCGACTTAGAAGCAACGCCGAAGCAGGAAGAATTCTTGCATCAAGTATTTAAAGAAGAACTGGAACACAGAGAACGTCTGCGAAAAGTACGCTTGTTCCAGAAGGCGGCCTTCCCGGTTCGGAAGACGCTTGAGGGCTATGAGTTTCAATCTCTACGCCTGCCCTCCACTCTGCAAACGGATGAACTGACTTCGTGTCAGTTCGTTCGGGACAAAAAGAATCTCGTACTCTACGGCCCCGTAGGTACGGGCAAAACTCACCTTGCCATCGCTCTGGGTGTGAAGGCCTGCGAACTGGGCATGTCCACACGTTTCTTCACCGCTGCCTCACTCGTTACCAAGCTC
>NZ_JBFUIX010000382.1:0-1963 GCF_056401635.1 Paenibacillus sp. P4_E11
GAACATATGTACGATAAAATAGAAAATAATGTATGATAACAACTACACTGGAGGGTATCATGAATGAGTATATTGAAATAAAAGGTGCGCGAATACATAATTTAAAGGATATCGATATACGAATCCCGCGAAACAAGCTAACTATCATTACAGGAGTATCAGGCAGCGGTAAATCAAGTCTTGCATTTGACACCTTATATGAAGAGGGCAAGCGTCGTTATCTCTTATTTTCGGGAACCCAATTTATTGTGGATACTGTTTCCCATTTTGATCGTATAACCGGTTTGTCTCCTACAGTAGCAGTTGAACAGCGCATTATTCGTCAATCTAATCCGAGAAGTACGGTAGGTACACGATCAAAAGTCGGGAATTTACTGTCCATTCTATTCGCAGCATATGGTAGGCGAGACCTTATGTATGATGATGGTTTGCCTCTTTCTATGGAATTTTTTCAGAAAAACTCACCTAAGGGCATGTGCGTCAAATGTCTAGGGAGTGGACGTTATCATGAGATTGACGAAGATGCAATTATTAACCCGGACATGCAGATCAAAAACATTTTTGGTGGTTTTTTGATCAAGCACAGACATCATAGAGACAATTTCAAAAAATTTTGCCAACTGCATCATATAGACATAAACAGCACGATCGGTACATTATCAGATGAGTTATTGTTATTGTTTAAATACGGGTGCCGGAAAAGTGGATTTGTGGGGGCAGTCGTTATATTTCATGATATGCAGAAGCATTGGACTAGCAAAAACGTTCGACACCATTCAGCTGACAAAGAAATTAATTTATGGGGAATTAAGGCAATCTCCATCACTTGCCCAAAATGTAAGGGATCAGGTCTTGGTGAACAGGCCATTCATACAACAATAGCGAACAAAACGATTACTGAACTCGAAACTATGTATATAGACCAACTGCTGCTGTTCTTACAAAGCCAGAAGGATGTATTACCTGGTAAAAATCTGATTGATGAAATTCTCCTCAAACTTCGGTGTATGGTTGATGTCGGATTGCATCACCTTGCTCTTTCTCGTCAAGTGCCGACGCTTTCAGGCGGTGAAATTCAGCGTCTATTCCTCGCTTCCTTTATTATCGCTGAGATGGATTCGATCATCTTTATATTTGACGAACCGACAATCGGACTCCATGAGGCTGAGAAGGAAATGCTGGTCAAGATCGTACAAAACCTCGTTAACCGCGGAAACACCGTTGTAGCTGTAGAGCATGACGACAATTTCATGCGCGCTGCCGACTATATTATAGATCTTGGTCCTGACGCTGGGATATATGGAGGTGAGCGGATATTCCAAGGAAGTTTACGTGAGTTCATGTCCTGCAAAAACTCTAGAACCGCGCCCTATCTTACAGGTGAAAAAACATTAAACGCCAAACATGGTTATAAGCCGATTGATCGCCAGAAATTGCTTACAATAGAGCATGCGAAACTGCATAATTTGCGGGATGTTTCTGTTTCCATCCCTCTTGGGCTGATGGTAGGTATTGCCGGAGTTTCAGGCAGTGGCAAGTCAAGCTTGATCCATGATACGCTTGTCCCCAAGCTGAAGCAATTATTAAAAGGGAAGCTCATCCATGAAGATGAAGATCATGATGATGTGCCGTCGTTGGACGACGATGCATCGGTGATTGGGACTGAACATATTAAGAAATGTATCGTAGTGGATCAGAAGCCGATCGGCAGAAGTAAAACTTCTTGTCCAGCTACTTACACTGGGATTACGGATCGTGTTCGTACACTATTTGCCAATACGCCCGAAGCACTGGAGAATGGCTATACAGCCGGGTTGTTTACAGTTAACTCCGAGGGTGGCTGCAGAGCCTGCAAAGGAGAAGGTAATAAGCATTTTCATGTCGGATTCGGGAACTTCATCGACGTGGAATGTGAAATGTGYGGCGGGACAGGATATGTCGAGGAAGCCATAAGTGTCAGGCT
>NZ_JBFUIX010000383.1:0-1957 GCF_056401635.1 Paenibacillus sp. P4_E11
CAATCGAGGAAGCAAACCAGATCTTATCAACTCATTCTGAATATATCGTACAACCTTTTATTGAAGGATCTGAATATAGTGTAGAAGTGTATGTCGATCTTATTTCAAATGAAACTATTTGCATTCATCCCAAAAAACAGCTATTGATGAAGGCGGGAGAAACTTATAAATCCGTATCAGTCAAGGATCCCATACTACTAGAGCTCATACAAAGAACTGTGGCAGCTTTAGGTCCGATTGGACCCATAAATATTGATTGTTTTCAAAGCCCTAACGGTGACTATTTGATATCAGAGATCAATCCTCGACTGGGTGGTTCATATCCACATACACATGAAGTCGGCCTGAATTTTATTAAATACTTAATTCATAATTTAAATGGATATCCAAACCAAAGTCATATAAATGAGTATCCGCAAGGAACTGTTATGATGAAGTACTTTGATGTCCTTGTAATCAGCCCATCAATCGGCTCAGAAGTACCCATTTAACATGGAAGGAGTTCGCTTGGGAAGTAAAGGCGGAAATCCGAACTGAACTTTTAATGCTCTCGGGAATCGGACCGTTCTTGTCAACACGATTTAGGGAAGATATAATATGTCCTTTTCAGAAGAAAGATAAATGCATAAATCATTTAATTGAGAAGGTGCATACGCCAACTGCGCCATCCAGATAACTATTATACGGAAAAGCAGTATAGACATGTCGGGAGTCACCATCATTGTTACATTACAATTCGCGTATATCGCGACTTTTTTGTTTAATGCCACAAGGTTCTTGACATTGGGCGATGACAAGAACCTTGTGACATTCCCGACGACGAGATTGTCCGGGGGGCTATGACTGGTCGGTTGCAAATGCAGATTGCCTTAGCGGGTGCCCTATGCTGGTGGCTGCAGATGACGACTGCACATAGAGTTAAGCTAGACGGGCAGATTAGTTTAATTGTGATATGCTGAACCGTATCATAAATAACGGCATGTTTTTGGGTAGATAGGTATGATCGTGGGGAACATGCGATGGTCCGGTTCAATTAATATTGGCGCATGGCGAAACGGCGGAAATGTTTTGTCACGGCAACAGGACGGCTACCAGTCAGGAAGCGATGATCACCCACTCGCCATGTATGAGTGCGTTTATCTTTTCTGCGAATATAGACGTAGTTGTAGGGAGAAGTGGCGTATATGGCATAGCCTTTATTGGTACAATCTCGTAAAAATTTGACGTMTTCGCCAAGCGAGAGATCTGAGAAGCGTACATTTTTGAGGACTTTCTTCCGAAACAGGATGGTCCCTCCTTGAACGAATCCAACAAATTTGTTTTTTTCTTGAGGAGATCGAATTACAAGCTTTTTGCTGGCAGCCAGATAGACCAAACATGCGTGCTTGCCGAGTACCGGGCTTCGTGTGCGCAGGAGCGTCTTGACTTGCTCCCTTAAATAGTACGGCGAATAATAATCGTCGTGGTCAAATTTAGTAATGAGGGGATATTTGGTTCTGCAGATGCCACAATTTAAGCATTGGCCCAACGAGATTCGCCCTGGCACTTGATAGACGGTTACATTGGGATAACTGGCAGCTTTTTTTCGCCATTCCTTTAAATTGATGCTGTCCTTATTAATGATGATAATCAATTCTTTGCGCTTGTAGCGCTGAATGCGGTAATTGTTCAAGATGTTCATGAAAAAATCGGGCTGATTCGTACACGTGATAATGGACACACCTGGTTTGGACATGAGATTCCTCCTCCACTCGTTTACTTCTCCTAATTCCTTTATTTTATGAAATTCAAATTAACGGAATTTTGCTTGGGCTAAATCTGAAGTGAGGAACTAATGATATGTAATTATGCGGATCAGGAGAATGTAGTGTTGGCTGTCAGGATGAAGGGAGAGGGATCAGCCCAGATGACATGGATCGGGTATAAGCACCCGTACTTTCAACTTGCCGTTTCAGAT
>NZ_JBFUIX010000384.1:0-1948 GCF_056401635.1 Paenibacillus sp. P4_E11
AGACGAAAGCCATGTTTACTGATCCTAAGTCGATCAAAGGTATTCAAACGTGGGCCGGTCTAGTGAAGGATGGAGTCAGTCCGGACGCTGATTTCCTCAAGCTTGCAGGCGGCGAGTGGAAAGCATTCGGTTCCGGCAAGGTAGCCATGTTCTTCATGCAATATAGCAACCAAGTGTTGATTAACAAGGAATTTGCAACTTTGGATTACGATACCGTCATGATTCCTAAAGGAACAGAGGGTAAACGCATTGTACCAATGGTTACGAATAGCTGGGTTATTTTCTCCAAAGCCAAACAAGAATCCAAGGACGCAGCATGGGAATTCCTCAAATATTACTTAAACGAAGAAGCACAAACTGTACTTGCTAAGAGCGGCACTTCCATTCCAGTACAAAAAAATGCAATTACCAAGCTTGATGTCAACATGAATCCAAAGAATAAAAAAGCGTTCAGTGATGGTATTGCTCAGGGCGGCGTGACTACGGACGAGAATCCTTCGTGGCAGCAATGGCGTCTGGCTGCTCAACCGATTTTTATCGATATTTATGGACAAAAGCTTTCGGCTGAAGATGGAATGAAGCAGATTCAGCAAAAAGTACAAAGCGTCTTGGATGAAAATAAATAAATGGGGAACGTGATGGCGGGGGGTTCCCGGAGGGACCCCGTCATCTGTCCTTTTTATAGGGAAAACGATCGTGAATTTATTTTTTGTACGGGGAGGAATCATCTTGCGTAAAGAATCCCGATGGGGTTATATATTGACTTTGCCGTTTAGTATACATTTGCTAGTATTTTTTGCCTTCCCTTTTTTCTTTTCTTTCTATTTGACGTTTACGCRGTGGGACATGTTTAATTCGCCGGTTTGGATTGGAGCCAAGAACTGGATCAGATTGCTTGATGATAAATCATTCTGGTACTCCTTAAGGAATATAATGCTTTTCGCCGTTATTTTTGTACCTCTGCAGACGATTATTGCTTTAGTGCTCGCTTTTTTCCTCAATCAGGCAATCCGTGCCAAATCATTGTACCGAGTCATTTACTTCCTGCCTGTTGTTACGCCTTGGCTTGCCGGTGGAACGATGTGGGCATGGATGATGAACAAGACTTATGGCTTGGCCAACTATATTCTTGGGCTGGTATCCATTTCCCCAGTAGATTGGCTGGACAGCAAGCACTGGGTACTACCCATCATGAGCGTGGCACTGGTTAACGTCTGGAAGGGGATTGGGACTTCAATGGTCATTTTGCTAGCCGCCATTCAGGGAGTATCCAGAGATCTTTATGAAGCTGCTTCCCTTGAAGGCGCGAATCGCTGGTCCCTGTTCTGGAACATTGTATTCCCAATTGTTTCGCCAATGATATTTCTGGTTCTGGTTTTGTCGACTATTTCGGCGTTTCAGGCATTCGACGTTTTCTTGGTTATGTTCAATTCTCCGAATATTGTACCCGATTCGAAAGTAACACCGAACATATTGATCTACAAGGATGCTTTTCTCACCACCAAAATGGGTTACGCTTCAGCTATGTCCTGGGCTCTGTTTATTGTGATATTGTCAGTTACTCTAGTGCAGAAACGTTTCGAAAAGAGGTGGGTTCATTATGAATAAGCAATCTCGATTAAAGAACTTTAGCATTCATTTGCTTTTGATTCTGGGCAGTACAGTTATGTTGATTCCTTTTTATTGGATGGTATCGACCTCGTTGAAAGCAGGCGCGAATGTGGCGGCGATACCCCCGCAATGGATTCCCAATCCGTTTGCGTGGAGCAATTATTCGGAGGTTTGGTTAAAGGTGGACTTTGGAAGGTATACAATGAATAGTTTTATTATCGTTATTGCCGATATTATCGGCACGCTGCTGTCATGCTCAATGGTTGCTTTCGGCATGGCGATGTTTAATTTTAAATTGAAGAAGTTTTTATATCTAGGGATGCTTGCTACCCTCATG
>NZ_JBFUIX010000385.1:0-1945 GCF_056401635.1 Paenibacillus sp. P4_E11
AAACAATCGTTTTCGCATCCGGTTTAAAGTTACCTAATTTATGAGAGAGAAAATCATCCTCTTTAAGAGTGAAGCCAAGCTGCTCTTCGGACCACCCCAGCAAGGTTAACAATTGGTCGTAAGGGAGGACATGCCAATTAGCTCGTATAATCGTAATGTAACCTCGTTCTAACCATTCCTTAGTCACTTCCGCATGGGGTGGTAATCCCATACCTTCCGCTAATGCGATGACGTTCTCTACAGATGTTTGCAATACATCTGCCAATCTGGCATCATCAACCATCCCCCAATTTTTCCAAACGAAAAGCTGTTGTCTGGTGGGGAAATGGGGATATTCGACCGGTTCATTCTTGACATCTAGTAAGTTCCACTTCATGGCTGCACATCTCCTATGTTCCATTGTTGGATACGAGTAAGATCAAATTCGTGGTTCTGGATCAATTTAAGTCTGGCAAATCGATTAATTCGGTAGTGTTGAAAAGGTGCCATCGTTATTCCGATTGCCAGTTCCGTAAGATGTCGATGCTTCTTCGCTGAAAATACCAATACTAGTTCCACCTTGAAAACAATCGTTGCCAGTAATAAGGTTATCCGTACATCCCGAGCTGATTCTAAGGCCGTATTGTGCCTGATTGGTTTGGGATCTGATCGTATTTCCTTGAATATTATTGTGGTTCGTTCCAGACGTCATCATGATATTGGCGTAACTCCCTACGGATGAGCCATTATTCATACAACTATTTCCTGAAATCGATGAATCAGAAGTATTGGATAAGTAAATACCATACTGACCGTTTCCCAAACATTGATTATTCTGAATATGAAGCTTGGAAGCCTTCGTAGTACGTATTCCGGAGTTACGATTCTCGTTGCATGTATTGGTACTGATGCTAACCCGTTCACCTTGGGTTAAAGTATTCATATTGATACCGGTTTCATTAAGGTTGCATACATTTCCCGTCACTACCGCATTCCTGCCGGAGTCGATCATAATACCGTACTGTTTATTATCGTAACAGTTATTGGAACTGACAACGATATCATGGGCGTGATTGATATAAATGCCATGATACATTTTGCTTCCGGTGCAAACGTTGCTCGTGACCGTTCCGTATGATTCTACTGCAATTCCACCCACCAGCGTGACGTCAATGCTAATGCCGCCGTTTCCATTATTCCGGCATACATTACCATGAACCGTAAAATACTTGCAGTATCGCGATACGACAATTCCATATGCCAACTTGGTTCCATCCACATTATCCGAGCATAAGTTTCCAGAAATTGTCCCCGTATGAGATATATCGACAGTTATGCCATGACCAATATTTTCATTGCAAATATTGCGCTGTATCGTGTATTCCGAACAAAAAAGCAGGAGGACACCAGAAACCATACACCGGGTAATACGGCTATCTTGCAGAGTCATTCGTTGTGAATGTGTGGCGAGAATTCCGAATCTGCAGGATTCAATAGCTGCACGTTCTATTACTGTATCTATAGTCTTATAGACACTTTGCACCAGATGCACTACCGGATTTGCATCAGCTTTCCCGACGATATGAATTCCGCTTTGATGTGAATTTTTTATCGTTACGTCACAAATTCTAATGTTCTTGACATCCTTTATGTTGGCCAAGATTTTGATCGCTTCTTGCTCGTTGATATTTCCCAGATTGGTTGTATTCTCTTTATTCATGTCCACAGTCAAACCACGAATGGTAACTTGCGAAGCGTTATTGATAAATAGCCCAGTCGAAATGCATTCGTTAGTCGCTTTTAAAACAGCATTCTCTCCTTCAAGACAAACATATTCCCGAACGGTTATGACTCCGGAGAACAAATAGGTTCCGGGGGAGAAATAAACAATGGTTTGCAACAATGAAGCTGCATTAATTGCCGCTTGAATAGCGTTCTTATCATCTGACTGGGCATTCCCTTGAGC
>NZ_JBFUIX010000386.1:0-1936 GCF_056401635.1 Paenibacillus sp. P4_E11
CCTGAGAGCCGGACTCCTCGGTCCCCGATTACGGTATCCAGACCTTGAGGCAATCGTCGGACAAACTCATCCGAAGCTGAGAATCTAAGAGCCTCCCACAAATCCCCTTCGCTTGCTTGAGGAGCCACCAACAGCAGGTTTGCCCTAATGCTTGTATGAAATAGAAACGGGTCTTGCGACACATACCCTATGGATTTTCTCAAGAATGGTACAGTTTCGGCAGTAAGAGAGGTTCCATCTACCAAGACTTCCCCAGATTCCGGTTGAATAAGTCCCATCAGCATATCAATTAATGTGCTCTTACCTGCTCCTGATCTCCCTACGATAGCCGTCATACCCTGGGCAGGAATCGACAAATTCACATGATGAAGAGCGTAGGAATCTTGATCGTGATCGTACCTGAAATAAACGTTGCGGCACTCCATTCCTTCTTTAACTTGAATGCGTTCCGCACCGTTAACTTGTTGCAAAGATTTCAATTCGGCATGTTGCTCACATTCCTTATGCAGCTCGATAAGGCTCTTGAATGCGGGAAGCGCCGATGCGATTTGTTCTATACTGGCTTGTATCCCGGTGAACCTTGGCCATAGACGGGCAAATATAATAAGGATCAGCATGAGCTGACCTGCCTGGACCTGGAACAACGTTAGGGATACATAAATGAACATTCCGATCAAGACGGCTGAAGAAACTTTATACAAGATTTGCGAATTCGATTGTACCTTCGTAAGCTGTATGACGTTCAATTCGATATCCTTGCATAACTGATGGAACCAAGCGTAATGAGATTGCTCCAGCATATTGCTCTTAATGTCCTTAATTCCGTTGAATTGATCGGTTATACCCGCGTAATAACTTTTGGCCAATTCAGTCGTTTGGTTGCCATATATTTTCGAATATTTAACAAATCTCCGCGAAATAACGGCAAGCAAAAAACCACTAGTCACGACTAGCACGGTCATCTTGGCGGATAAGCAGAACGCTATACCAATCTGGATTACGGTGAATATAATCGAAGTTAACAGCCTTAGGAAAAGGTAAGTGCCATGATTGACACGGCCTAATTCTGACGTCAATACGTGTTGAAAATCGGAATTTCGCCTCTTCAAGAAAAAAATCCAGTTCGACTTCAATAATGCCTCATACATATCCAGTCTTAACGACTGGGAAAATCCCTGTTGAATTTGTGTATCCAGAATGGATTGTTTTCTTTGCAATAGAGCCTGTCCTGTTATCAGCAGGATGTACACGCCTAGAATCACAGGCAAATGCAACTGCGCCGGGATGCTATACAGCAGCTCTTGGATCGAAGAGAGGAGAGGAATGCTTCCTGTACGTATATCGAAAATACCGATCAGGCTTAACATGGGAATGAGCAGTAAGATCCCAATTCCTTCTATGAAGCTAATAATGATCATGCTAAACAAATTAAAATACAAGACTTTACCCGCGAACGTATGCAGTTTCTTTACGAAAAGTAGAACRTTATCCATGACGTATCTCCTCCTTAGGCCAGTACTCTTCGCTTTAATAGCCGCCAGAACCATAAGAAGGGGCGTAAAGGAATGTATAAGAAATGCAAGGGTCTCGGCAAAGGCAGTACCTTCGCATCCTGCTCATTAGGATATAGCCGAACGATGAGCATTCTCCATTTTTGTCGAGTTGTTTTCAAGGAATACAGATAACGCTTATATTCGGCAGCCAACTCTTCCGACTCCGGCTTAGGATGGAAATTAACACCCGCTGCTATAAAGGGAATACAATCTTGTGCTAATCGACGGGATTGACTCCCAGAAGTCAACAGCTCCAATGGTTCGGTTAACGGTGTATGGAGAAGTTGCGAGGCGAGCAGCAAGGCTTGTCCCCCCATATGCTGACAATGATGCTTCTTCATCAGGCTTGTTGCTTCCTTCCAATCGGAATGATTGCGTACCAG
>NZ_JBFUIX010000387.1:0-1934 GCF_056401635.1 Paenibacillus sp. P4_E11
CAATGGTGCAATAACATTAATGGAAGTAAATATTAAATCAAGGAGCATTTTTTCAAAAAAATTAGATAATGAACTTCTTGGTGAAGTTGAAGATGAAATTGACAGTCATTTGACAGAATTTGATTTTGTAGTTGGTGCCATAACCTATGCAGAATCTAAATCTTTTTACTACTATACAAAACATAAAGATTCACTTTTTAATATGCTTAATAAAGTGCTATCGAAATATAAAAAGCTTAAATGTGTAATCTCAATTGGGGAAGATCCAAATTGGGAATTTTATTTAAAAACTTTATATCCAGATGAATTTGAAAAGCAACGGAAAATAGATAGGGAAGTTGTTGAACAATTAAAAGCAAACAATGATGATCTTCAAATACCTCGTGAAATAAACCATTGGATTTATTTTCTGGAAGATAAGAATAGAGAAGAGTTTAAAAGATATCTCGATTCAAATTTCTATAAAATTGTTGAAGAAGAAACACTACAAGAATCGAAATATCCATATCGATTAATCATCTCACGCACGAGTACTGTTGAATTTGAAACAATAAATAAAATCACAACAGAACTACTTAAGAAAACAATAGAAGCCGGTGGAGATTATGATGGTTGGGAAAGTCCAGTAATTGAAAGTAAGTAATTCAAGGAAGTCAGTCACTTCTGGTAACACCGTATTCACGCTTCGGGACATTCGTCCCTCGGTCCGGCCGAAGAGGAAGTGACGTGGGTAATTCAGCCAGACACATCGATCCCCCTAAGATAAGAGCTATCTAAGGGGGATCGACGTCGTGAATACAAGAACGTTAGACGAAACCATTGCAAAAGGAGAAAATAATGAAGTTTCAAATTGGAGATGAAGTAGATCGACATTTAGTAAAAGTGATTGTTCACGAGTTCTCAAGATGTCGATTAGCTTTTGATCAATTTATTCGTTTAAGAGATATCAAATATAATAACAACTTAGTAACTGATAGGAAACTGGATCTTATGACCTATAATGCATATTCCTTATTTATTCAGCATCTATATGAGTATTTTAAGGGATGTGTCACTAGAGGGAGAAAAGAAACCGGAAACATACCACCTGAAATTATTGATGGACTTGTAAATAATGAAGTAAATAAAATTCTGCGAAATTGGCGTAATGCCATAGACAATAATTATTCCCCACAATGGGCAAATGCAAGAAGCTATTATGAAGATTCGTGTCCTGATAAATTTGGGACAGACTTTCGGAATATTAGAAATAATGTGGCACATGTTGATTATAGACGTATAGAAGGAGGAAATCGGATCACATTGACTGAATTTTATAAAAATTATCACAAGTATATTATTCTGTTGTACGACAACGGACGAAAATTTTGGGATATACAAGAGTTTGAAGATTTAGATTTTGGTGATATTACATCTTTTAATAAGCTAACCTGAATCGTGGAAGGCAATGGCATCGTCTAACACCGCATTCACGTATCGGCCGGCTGACCGACCTCGATCCGTAAGAGGCATTTCGGGGAAGCGAATTCAGCGGACAACCCTGCACCGACTAAACGCGGTCGCGCCCGGCCTGACGGCCTTAAGTCGGTGAGGGTTCGTGAATGCAAGAACGTTAGACGAAAGTTCAATAGAACTATATTTATTTAATGTATTTCGAGGAAGTGAAGGAGAATGTATGTAACCGGGGATCTACATGGTTATACAGATATCAGTAAATTGAATTCAAAGCGCTTTCCAAAGAATAGAGACTTAACTAAAGAAAACTATGTTATCGTTGCCGGTGATTTTGGACTTATCTGGGACAATAAGAACGATGAATTGTATTGGAGAAAGTGGTTATCTCGGAAGAATTTTACCACTTTATTTATAGACGGAAACCATGAGAACTTCGAAATGCTTGAGTCCTTCCCTGTGGAGCATTGGAAGGGTGGGAA
>NZ_JBFUIX010000388.1:0-1932 GCF_056401635.1 Paenibacillus sp. P4_E11
GTCTTCAATTCATTTATCATAACCACAAATTCGAGTTCGAGAAGTATGACGGCAACGTGGCTATGCAGTCGTTGATCGACAATTCCGATCCAGGATCATTCGACTTCGAGATCGATACGTACTGGGTACATGCCGGCGGTGGAAGCGCTTCGGAATGGATTCGCAAAGTCGATGGCAGAATGCGCGTTGTACACTTGAAGGATATGGCCATCGTGGAAGACAAGCAGGTGTATGCTGAGGTTGGCGAGGGCAATATGCCGTTCGACGATATTATCCAGGCGTGCCGTGACATCGGAGTCGAATGGTATGTCGTGGAGCAAGATGTATGCTTGCGYGATCCGTTCGAGAGCTTGGCGATCAGCTTCAACAACTTGTTGGCTTATTGCAAGGAATAGGTATTAAGACGTTCAGGGGGCCTTTTTTAGGCTCCTTTTTTTGATAATCGGATATATAATAGGGAAATGATGGTAGCTTATCCGAGAGGAATTGTTGCATATGTCCATACGTGTCAGAGTGGCCTGTATTGCGGTACAAGACAACCGTATCGTACTGATGAAGAAACTCGTTCCAAGTTATCATACATACAATCAATTGACTCCTCCAGGTGGAGGCGTGGAGCTGCTAGAAACATTGGAGCAAGCGGCCGTGCGTGAACTGTATGAGGAAACAGGGTTGACCCTCATCAATCCGGTGCTAGCAGGAGTGGTATCTTACATCAATCATAAGCAGGAGAATCATGCGATAACATTTTTCTTCAAGAGCGGTGATGTTCTGGGTGAGTTAGAGGCGAAGGAGTCGCACAAGCATGTACCGGAGTGGGTGCAATTAGAACAGTTGGAGCATAACGAGTTTGTCCCGGAATACTATCGGGTATTTATACGTGCCATGCTCAGTCGTGATTCGTTGCTGAACGCCCGAATCGAGTGGAGCAAGGACAATGGGGCGCTGGAATGGTCGATCGTCTGAATTAGAAATTCATCGTATGGGAAGTAGGATGTAGCGGTGGGGAACTATTACAACATTAGAGGTAAGCAGCTGTACATAGAAGTCATAGGTAGCTCAGACAGTCCGGCGATACTGTACATCCATGGCGGGCCAGGCGGCTCAGGTGTGACGGAATTCGTGGACCACCAAGGTGATCGGCTGTCAGTCCGGTTTCGGGTGATTGCCCCCGATCAGCGGGGAGTATGGAGATCGGAAGCCATTGGTGATGAGGAGAGTATAACGCTAGAAGATAACATCGAAGATTTCGAAGAGATCAGAAAACAGCTGCGAATCGACAAATGGACATTGCTCGGCCATTCTTATGGCGCTTATCTAGCTGTATTGTATGCGAATATGTACCCGGATTCCATCCAATGTGTCCTGTATGAAGGTCCATCGTACAGCTTCGCCTTAGCCGAGCGATTCATACTGGAAAAGATGATACTTCTGTTGCATGAGATTGGCAAATCTGCAGAAGCGGAAGGATATAGAAGTGCTTTGGAACAAGTTACRGACTTCAAAGAAGTTCAACCCTTGCTCGACAAAGCGTCTATCGACCTACGTCCCCACGGGAACAAAGTGTTCTGGTACGATCCAAGTAACGATAAGCCGGCTGATACGAATGTCAGTAGCGAGGAGATCAAAGCACGCTGGAAGAAGTCCAACTACACCCGAAGTCGTCTCATGAGCGATTGGCGGTGCCACAAGGATGTTTTCGTCGAGCTGTCGCGAGTCAACAAACCATCACTGCTTATCGTGGGGCGACATGATCCGATCACATGTCCGATTCAGATCCAAGCTTTTCAAGAAAGAACGCCGGATCATGAAGTGTGTGTGTTTGAGTTCAGCGGTCATTCCGTGCGAGTAGAAGAGCCTGACAAGTATTGCGAGGTCATCACGGCCTACTTGCTCGATCATCTTGACTTGAAGCATAGAAGTGATCTCTGT
>NZ_JBFUIX010000389.1:0-1923 GCF_056401635.1 Paenibacillus sp. P4_E11
TTAATACTTGCCTGCGCCCAATGTCCCGCGATATCGCTAAATTTAACTTCTGTGTCGGGCTCCGTTGGTTTTTCAGGTACGGGGACAACAGCTGTTGAATCTACTAAGAATACCGCATACTTCGTGAAGTGATCGACCTCTACGCTAATCCTATTTCCGTTGATCTTACCGCCCTTGACTTCCACCCATACCTTTTTCACTTCATCATAATAGAATACGGTTGGCGTTTGATCTTTCTTCACGCTTGCTGGATCGAAAACAAAAGTCAGCGTAACTGGTTTAGTGAAGTTTTCCGGGAAGTTCTTCAGAATCTCGTAGATCGAGGTTGCTAGAACTTGTTTATTCGTTACAAGATTTTGCGTATCTAACAATTTGCTTATCGTTATTTTCAGCTCTTTACTTGAAGCGCCTGTCGGAATAGAGACCGTAACCGCATCTCCTAAGCTAACTTGGCCCGATTGACCTGGAGGAAGCGTTAATTTGCCATCCGTAGGTGTGGATGAGCCGCCGTCGCCGCCGTCACCCGATGGTGTGGATGGATCTGTTGCTCGTGTCACCGTAACGATATACGTTTTCGTTGTAGCATTCTGTGCTGTGACTACGATAGTAATCGGATTATTTCCTACATTCAGACTAATAGCTCCACTCGCTTGACCACTAACTACAGATTTTCCATTTACAGTTATCGTGGCGTTACTGTCATGCGTACTAGCCGTGACAATTAGACTAGATATACTATTGTCCACACTAGAGGTGTAAGACCCGATCCCGGATTCGAATGCGGGACTTAACGTACCGCTCGATACCGTCAAGCTGCCCAAATCAGCGTTACTGTTTGCTGCACGATTCACAGTGATATGGTACGGATTGCGTGTGCCATCTTCCGCGATTACCACCAACTCAATAGGGTTAGGCCCTACTATTAAATTGGTTGCACTTAAGGCATACACACTGTTAGTTACAGAGATTTGATCGGCTCCCACCGCCAAAATGGTTTGATTTGTGTCCATTATAGTTACGTTAAGATTGAGACTTGAAGCTGTGTTCGGCAGATCTACCGTATAAGTCGGATTCTCTGACGTAAATGTCGGTGATAACGTGCCTTGATCTACAGTCAAGCTAGCAAGCAGCGCATTATTGCTCATTCTTGTGACAATGATTATGTACACTTTCTTCGAGCCATTCGATGCCGTTACAGTCACTGTAATGGTATTCGCCCCTACGTTGAGCTGAATGTTCGTGCCCGTTACTCCATTGGCAGATACTTCCACCATTGCCATTGGATCTGCCACAGTTGGCGTGACCGTAAGGCTCGTAACATTGTTCGCTACACTCTGCGTATAGCTTGTTGTTGTCTCGGCAAATACCTGATTCAGCGCACCGGTACTTACAATCAAGCCGCTCAAGCTCGAGCTTGGTACAATCGTCTGTTGTACCGATGCAGTTTCATAGCCTTGTGCCATTACTGTAATCGTATGGGTACCTACTGCCAGAATACCAGCATTGATCGTGATCTTCCCATTGCTGACGGTGTAAGTTGCTCCCGACACTGAGATACCCGCATTCTTTACTTCCGTGATCGCAGCGCCCCATGTTCCATCATCCGTGAACATGATCTCAATCGGACTTCTATTATCATTGTTCGTCGTATCTGCTGTTAGGACAGGAGGGTGACCCAACCACTGCGCATAGAATGTTGTGTCCGCTCTTATCGTATAGGATTGTCCTGGTAGATACGGATCACCACTACCGTCTGCTTTCGTATTCCATCCAGTGAAAGTGTAACCTGTCTTGACTAAATTTCCTGGTTTATCGTCTACAATTATGACTTGATTTTGCGTATAAAGTTTACCGATTAGAGGTGTTCCACCCGTACTTCCATTTCCCGAATAGACCATATTTTCAGGGATAGGCAATCCACTC
>NZ_JBFUIX010000390.1:0-1921 GCF_056401635.1 Paenibacillus sp. P4_E11
ACACCTCGATCGGTGGCCTGCTACGTTAAAGGGCAGTTTAATACATTACCCTGAGTGTCATGCAAACCCCTGTAGTGGAAGGAAATTGCCAATAAAGAGATCAAGGGGGCAAGACCAGGAAGTGATGACATGGATCGGCTCAGTGAAACGGGATGAACCGTTTTTTTCACCCGATGTGCAGATCGTTCCGGTCAGAAAATTTCTCTGTGAATCCGTTGATATTCAAGCGGGACAAATAAATTACCCGTTAGTGCCCCGCTTTTGGTTTTCTCCAGTTCCAGAGGGTGCTAAAGATGAGATACAGCCCCATGACTAATGCAACCACTATTAGGGTGAATTCCGACATGTTCTCCATGGAATCGAGCCAACCTATTTTTTTCATGCCGAACAGACTGATGTTAAACACAATCCCAATCAGCATAACGGACCATATGGATGAAAGGCGTACATAGATGGATCCGTATATGAATCCTAACGCCACTCCCAGAAGCTGCATCGCAATTCCTCCCGGCTGCAACGCCGCTATAATCAGAGCGATGACCAGAATCGGCCAGAAAACGGGTACATGTTTTCGGGMTTCGTTAAACATGATACCGATGAACAGGATCAGCTCCAGTGCCGTGGTGAACACGGAGGAAACTATTAAGTAAGCGAAAGGAACAGAGTTGTAATATTCCTCTGTAAAATCATTGAAAGTTGTGATGTTGTAGTAAAGAAGCAGTTTCATAGTGGCAGCGTTTAAGAAAGTGAACGCAAGGCCGACTGTGATCATGTGAACCGAACAGCTCAGACTGATCGGCGAGAAACGGCTAAGTCTCCAGAAGCTTCCCGGTGTCTGTTTCAAAAGCCGGTATTTGATGGCGTAAACAATGGCGGAAAGACCGATCGTAATTACAAGTACCATGAACACCTGGATCGGGATGTTCTCTCCTTTTCCGAACTGCCCCCACCCTAAGATAGGATCAATGACGGTATTATAGAGGAAAATCACTAAAATGATGACCGCCAAATATAGCAAGTAATTTCCCAGCATCGATAAATATCTCTTCATGAGAATCGCCGCCTTTCAATTTCGAGTAATAAACTAAATCATCCCTTTTCAGAATATTCCTAACCCAACAATCTAATAACCCGAATTCTATTTGCCGAAAAATAGCGCATGGATGCAGGAGATTGCTAACTATCGACAGGAGGTAATATAGTGGCTAAAATCATTGTTATGTACGAGGAGCCGAATGACAAAGAAGGATTTGAGAACCATTATTACAATTGTAGAGTAGAATTATGAAGATATGACCTTCCTGGAGGTATAATCGAAATCGATGAATCATGAACAAAAACTGTTTATGAGAGAGTTTAACTGCTTTCCGAGAGAAGTCCCCTTCCTCTTCAGGGAGGGGGTGAATTTCGGCTAGGCGAAGCCTAGAGGCTATTGACTTTGAACTAAATCCAATTGCCTATTACAATCGCTAATGGCTTTTTTGAACGAAGTCGAAAAAACTACAACATTTTCCAACAATGACAGATTGGATCCTATCATTAGCTCAGAAAGCGCTGTCAATGAGAACATTTGTTTGGTATAATCAATTCATACAAACATTTCTTATTTTTTTTGATGTGGGAAGGCAGGCAAGAGCCGATAAATCTGATTACATGTTCAGAAGAGGCAGGATCATCTATTACCATTTCAACCCTATCGAGAATCAGGAAAGGAGGAGAAAACGAAGTGATCCGATGTGTCAAAATAGCGTTTCAAACTTCAAAAGCCAATCTGGATCAACTATTTGAGTGCAACCGCATTTCAGCACAAATTTGGAACGAGTGCCTATCTCTTGCTAAAGACTTTGCCACCCAACACAACGGAAAATGGATTGGAAAAACAGAACTTCAAGCAGCATTGAAACATCGATTCCCCTTGCAT
>NZ_JBFUIX010000391.1:0-1911 GCF_056401635.1 Paenibacillus sp. P4_E11
GATTTATTCAGTTGTTCGGCATAGACAATTTGGACAAGGAGCGTAAGGAATTTTATCAGAAAATATGTCTCGAAGAGTTAGATCGTGCCCAGCTCATCATTACTGATTATTTGTCACTGGCGAAACCTGATCCTGAAATGATAGAGAAGCTGGACATGACCGAGGAGCTGCAATACTTGTCCAATGTACTAATCACTTATGCGAACTACAATAATATCCAGATCAATGCGACCTTCACCGAAGAACTTCCGCTGCACATCATAGGTGATCGTTATAAATTCCGGCAAGCGTTAGTCAATATTGGCAAAAATGCGATCGAAGCGATGAGCAACGGCGGTGTATTGGACATTCAAGCCTATAGGCTGAAGGAACATATTGCAGTCACGATTCGTGATACGGGTGTTGGGATGACGGAGGCACAGATCAGACGACTGGGGACCCCGTACTACTCCACGAAGGAGAAGGGTACAGGACTCGGAACGATGGTTTCCTTCGGCATTATTAAGAAGATGAACGGCAAGATCGACATTAAGAGCGAGATTGGTATGGGTACGGAATACACAATTACTTTTCCAAGTGTATTCCTGTATCCCTAAATGCTTACTTTTTGGGACACGTGTATGATGAAAATTAAGATATAGACTGGAATGCTTGATATTACGGGCTTTGAGAAACGGAAAATTGTTAACTGGCTAGAAATTAGTATTAGACTGACACCAGAAATCGAAACAGCGACAGTCTTGGACGAGAAAATAAAGTCCTAGACTTGTCGCTGTATTTTTGAACTACCGTTCTTTGACAGCGGAATTTTACATGAAAAGGACTGTAAAACATTTGGATATTAATACAAAACATAAGCCATGCAAGAGAAATCGGCGCATGGCTTTCATTATTATATGTACTATTAATATTGAAAACTAATTGCCGGGCAGTTGGATGCCGCGCCAGCCGCKTACATCGCATTGTCCATATTCATTATCWCCTACAGCAACCACCGTGCCGTCCGATTTAAGACCGACGGTRTGAGCGCAACCCGCCGCAACCGCCACCATATCACGCCAGCCACTTACATTGCATTGGCCATGCTTATTCCAACCCACAGCCGCCACAGTACCGTCCGATTTAAGGCCGATGGTATGATGACTACCCGCCGCTATCGCCACAATACCGCGCCAGCCGCTTACATCGCATTGGTCATGCTTATTCAAACCCACAGCAACCACCGTGCCGTCCGATTTAAGACCGACGGTATGAAGGTAACCTGCCGCTGCCGCCACTATGTCGCGCCAGCCGCTTACCTTGCATTCGCCATACCGATTATTACCCACAATCGTCAATAATCAACATGTTGACAATTGTATTAAAAGGAACTATGATTATAACAGTCAACATCTTGATTAAATTTTATTAGAGGGAGAACAAATATGGAAGATAAAGATACCAGACTGGCGGACATCGTGATGGACATAATCCGTGTATCCAACATGTTGGAAAGACTAGGTGGAAAGTATGTACATGAAGCAGATCTAAACAGTGTACAGCAATATATGATTTTGGCATTGTTAGACTCTAAACCTAATTCGTCTATGGGAGATCTCCATCAAAACACATTAGTGACAAAACAAGCAATAACGGGAGTTGTTGATCGGCTAAAGAAAGAAGGATATTTGGAAGTATACAAAGATTCAAAGGATCGTAGAATTACCCGTCTACTTTTGACGGAGAAAGGCGAGAGCGCATTACAAACTACTCGTCCTAAGAGAATTCCTGGAAATCGGGAGACCTTTTCTATATTAAGCGAGGAAGAAATTTTTCAATTATCGGGCATCCTCTCAAAGCTAATCCTACATTATAAAAATAAAGAGCACATTGGTACAGAGGGAGATATTACACTTGAGTAATCAATTAAAG
>NZ_JBFUIX010000392.1:0-1908 GCF_056401635.1 Paenibacillus sp. P4_E11
CAAGCAAGGGTGGTCCTATGCAAGACATGCATTCCCTACTACAAGATATCCTACATAGACAATACGGCACCATTCGCAAGTCCAAGCGGAAAGTATCACTAGATTGGTTACTAGACCAGACTATTCAAGAACAATATTCGGATAGATCCGATTATGAGCTCAGTGGTGGATTTGCCGTCATCGCGGCCGGCATACAGAAGCTGGTCGAGCAGTGTGTCTTGACTCCGATTCGGACCAGTCCCAAGAGCTTCAAACCCCCGTATATTCACACTTCGTATTGGCTAGCCGAGAATGGTCAACTACAAGACCGTTGGAACTCTTCTGCGATGCTGCGGCTCCGCGAACGTCTCGATCTTACCTATTACGAGAACCGTCCGGAAGAACAGACGGATTCTATATGGACTTTCCTGGAACGTGTATATGAATTCATGAAGACGGCGCACACACGTGAAGTGATTACCCGTGAAGAACGTTCACTTGAGCTGTTCGATAACGAGAAATGGTTATCCGAGCCCGAAGGAATACGTTTCTTGCGTTCTATACAAGTGACATTGGATGACCTCAGAGCAGACCATGCCTGGGAACCATTCGTTTACTATGTTCATCCGAAGCGAGACGTACAATCCATTCTGATCGTAGAGAACAAGTCGATATTCCATACTTGTAAACGGATGATGCGGGAAGGAAGAGAACTGTGCGGATTGGCTCCAGACATGCTGATATACGGGGAAGGCTGGAAGATTGAGAGCAGCCTGCTCTTCTTGGAAGAGTTGAATATCGATCCTACACGAACGGCACTTTACTATGCTGGGGATATGGATTTAACAGGATGGGACATATACGGGAAGATCAAGCTTCATTATCTCCACCTTAACATGCACTTAGCTCTCCCATTTTATCAACAGATGATGCTGAGCTGTAAATCTACTTATCCTTATACCACGGAGCAAAGTTGCCAGCCCGAACACTTAGAACTTATCAGGAATGAAGTGGCATTTGAATCCGAGTTATCCCGGTTTTTTCATCAACTGCTGGAGAACCAGACCCGTGTCCCCCAAGAGGTGTTAAATTACGAAGTGATGGCGAGGTTGGCAGAACGATGAATTGGTCAGATTTTGGCGAACGGAACAAGCGGTTGAATCCTCTCTGGAGTCTCGGGGCGGGCATGAACCTGGGCGAGCTCCATCCCTATAAGGAAATGGTGGCATTAAGTGTTCTACTGCAGGTGTATTACTTGGAGCTGGAGTCAAGTGAGCGACGCTCCAGAGAACATATCGTAGCTCTTGCATGGGACGCAATTGATCGATTTAACATTCGAAATCTAGGGACGGATGAGTCCATTGAAAGACTCGTAGATGGGCTATTGTGGAGTGGGAATGGCGGGGATTTCGAGTCCTCCTATTACGACGACCACAGTCGACAAATTCTCACGCACAAATACAAATATTTTGCCGTAGACGAGGATGCTACCCGGAACCATTGGGAGAAGGGCGGCAGGACGATATTCCGACTGTCCGAATACGCGCTGGAACTGATCTTCATGAGTCATGAGATTATTGAAGAGTTCCAGATTAGCATCAAGCTGCTTGAGATTCAGATGCACATCAAACACGGCCGCATTTCACGAGGGCTTCAGGATATTAATGAATTGATTGCACGTGTACGGAAAATGGCTCAACAGCAGCGGGAATATCACAGTGTGCTGCGTAGGAACCCGAAGCATATATTCAGCGAATATGGCTCCAAACGGCACCAGCGACTGGAGGAGATCCAGCATCAATTCGAGGAAGAACGACGACACTTCGATAATATTCATCGGGCACTATCCCGACTAGCAAATGATGAGAAAGATATTATTGATTTCAATGAATTACGGATGCTGTCGGAACGCGTCGAACTATGCAGACG
>NZ_JBFUIX010000393.1:0-1901 GCF_056401635.1 Paenibacillus sp. P4_E11
GAATACAAGAAAGCGGCTGAAGTATATAAATTTGTTGTATCTGAGAAAACTGACCTTGACGATCCTCTTCTAAGGACAATCACCAGATACTACCTTGCAATTTCAAAGAAAATAGAACAGCAGGATAACGTGATTTATGATTTATTAGTAAAAAGATATCCAGGCGAAAAACAACTAATAGAAAATTTATATAATAATCTATAGGCATGTGATCCATTTTTCGAAATAGGTAACAAGTGAAGTACCGGTATAGGTATAAGTCATATACGGTGGGTGTAAGTTAATGCTCAAGCCCGGTCTAGGGGATACGTTAGCGACTATCCTCATAGTTCTTGAGGTGGCGATCATATAAGTTTGCTTTATCAGACCAGAATGATCGTCTTCAATTCCATCTTGAAGGTGAGCTTTCCAGAATCTCAAGATCCATCAGGTGTGCCTCATAAATCAGGGCGATGGATGCCTAGTAGGTGTTCAATTTAACTGAAGCATCTTGGGTCATGAACCTTTGTTAACTTAACAGCCCACATTCAAAGTATAATAAAGGAAATTCATCCTTCTTGTGGAATAGAAACCTCTAAGATGTAAAATTTTTATGGATGTAAAGGAAATTTTGATATCTTTAGATGGGTTTTAGGAAGTAGCTGCTTCTTAATCTAACGAAGGTGATGTAGGTGACTGGTCATACAGTGATTTATACTTTAAGAGAAGGCTGGAGTTGTTAGTATGAATACGAACTTATTTAGGGCATTTAGAATAATTGCTAAAAGAACATATAATACAGGCCTTGACCTTTGGTACTATAAACGGTGGTTTGGCGGTTCAATAAAACCAGTAGAGGATGGGGCGTACCCAACACAAAGTACAGATTATTTCGTATTGTCTCATGTATTTAGGCGATTTAAACCAAGTCCTGATGATGTTTTAGTAGACGTTGGATGTGGTAAGGGGCGCGTTATAGCATGGTGGCTGAAGCAAGGATTCAATAATAAAATAATCGGGGTCGAGATTAATTCAAAAGTAGCGGAAGCCACAAAATTGATGTTCAAAGACGAACCTAAAGTTAATATCATTAGTGGTGGGGCAGTAACGATGTTTCCGCAGGAGGGTACTTTATTTTACCTTTTTAATCCTTTCGATGAAGTTGTGATGCGCCAATTTAAAGAGAAATTAGATGAATCCATCCAAACGAAAATAACCCTTATATATTACAATTGCGTACACGTTGAGATTTTTGAAAATGATCCTAACTGGAAAGTGGAAATCCAAACTGTCTCGAGCCCCGCACAAGCAATCAACCGCAAAATAGCATTCTTGATTAAATGTCAAAACTAAACAGATACAACTTAGCGCCTTATGGGCGCTATTTCTTATTTTACTAACGAAGTTCATTGGGACGATAAGTCAGGGCGGACTTCGATGCGACCTTGCTTCGCCAGGTAGTTCGTGCCTTAGAGGTCCTGTGCTGACGATGCCAAGCCTTGACTAGGTGTACCTGGCTTGCGGCAGCACCGATCTACGCGAATCAAACAATGCCTGGCGGCACACATTCAGTAAGGGTTCGCACTCGATCCCTTCTCCCCTTGCTTGTTTGTCTTCTRCATTCGCCAGCGCAACAAGCTGAAGATGCTGTATTTAATACGACTTCGTAATAAGTAAAGTTATTCCGAACAATTTGTTATTCTGACCTTTTCCTGTTATACAGTTATCGTGAATGAATCTGCCTATGTCGGTTTTTACATGTTTCCGCTGAACTGAATTGCCCGAAAGACGTATTGCCCGTCACTGTCCGATTGATTGTCAGATATAATGACCGAGACGATATCTCTCGGAAAGGAAAAGACGCCTCGTTTGATGTGTTATTACAGGAACAGTATCACGGAGGCGTCTTCCCATATAAACAA
>NZ_JBFUIX010000394.1:0-1901 GCF_056401635.1 Paenibacillus sp. P4_E11
ATTCAACATTTGAGGAAATGGTGAATCAATGGCAGAAGACGGCACGGAAGTGGATCGTCCGAGCAACCAGGATCCTGAAGTGAAGAACATGGAGTGAGCGCTTAAGGAAAAGACAGGTCAAGACCCGATGACCTGTCCAAAGTGTGGATGTTATTATGAATACAAGGGAGAAGTCTTTCTGGAAGACGGACGACTTGTCGTAAAAGTGGCAGTATGCACGAGAAGATGAGCTGTCTTAGAAAGGATGATAGAAGATGTCACCGGTGTCCAAGAAACGAATACCCGAGAAGAAAAAGAAGAAAAAGCCGAAGTGCGCCCTGAGCAACTACCTGCTCGACAAGCAAAAAGTGAACTATGAAGGTGTGCATGGATATGAATACCGGATAGAAGATGTACGACCTGCAAAACCGGACACGGAGCGTACGGAGAACGTAACGTCTTGTTCGAAAATAGCTCAAAAGAGGGGCATTGCCTGCCCGCTTCACGTGCTAATTGAATGCAACGACCAAGGACCGTCCGGGAACCGGACGGTTTTTCTTAACTGATTGGACTCTAATCCCGTTTATCGATAGCCTCAGACATCGTCTTGTCTGTCAGATGCGCGTAGATTTGTGTTGTCTCCGGCGAGGCGTGCCCAAGCTGCTCCTGTGTTTTGTACAAATCATTTTGCAAATAGTAGTCGGTGGCGAACGAATGCCTTAGCTTATGAACAGATAAGTACGGCTTGCCGAAATACTTGGCATATTTGATCACCATCTCCTGAATCGCCCGCTTGGTCATACGCTTGCCTTCTTTCGAGCCGTTCGCCACGGCTAAGAATAAGGCTTTTTCCCGTTTGTCGGGTGCATAACGCAGTGAGCGAATTTCCAGATAAGCCTGGAGCTCCGAAATCGCTTCTTGACGGTAATAGACTGGCGTTTTGAACGTCTCGTCATTTTTGCCTTTGCGATATACATAAACGAGTTTCTTCTTGAGATCGATGTCTTCGATGTTCAAGTTCACGACTTCCGATACGCGTAATCCGGAGTTCAAGATGAGACTGACGAGACATATATCGCGCACCCGATTTTGTTCATACGAATATACAGCCTGCTTGTTACGGATGACAGTTTGTGAATAGCCAACCTTCACATAGTCGATAAACTCTACGATTTCACTTTCCTGCAGCAGCTTGCCTTCCAGCTTGGCCGCAGAATCTTTCGGTTTATGTGTGCGCTTGATCTCAACCTTGGCCATCACATTTCGCTTCAGTAGGGGATAGAAATCATCATCCTCAGCAATTTGGCTCAAATAATGGAACAAGGAACGGAGAGAGGACAGCTTTCGAGAGATCGTCGTTCTCGTATTGGCATTTTCTTTTTTGGTTAGCAGGAACATTTTGTAATGGTCAATGTCGTCCATACGAAGCTTCTCCAGAATCTCAATCGGAATGCCGCTATAGGAGGAAGCATCGCTCAAGCCTTCGGCAAGCAACCAGGAGAAGAATGCCTCGTAATCACGCACATATTCCAATAGAGAGGAGGGGGAGAGATCCGGCAGCTTGTAGTTAATGAATTTCTCCACATACCATGGCATCGAAGGTACTTTCTTGTCTAATTCTTGGCGGTCTTTTTGTTTAATGACGTTAATTAGTATCACCTCGACTTATTGATGGTTAACATAGCGTTTATTATGTAATCATATTTTGCGTTGCTTATTTAAAATCCTCAAGAGGTGTGGATTCCTCATTCCACTAAGTTTTACCCCATAAACTTTGCGGGGACCCTTTTAGCTCTAACATTTTGTTTGAACTTCCTTTTGTCTGTATAAGGGCTTTCGCGGTTAAGTATTCTGAATGATGATTTCATTATATCACACTATGTTTTTCCACTTAACAAAGAGCCAAAGCATAACGATAGAAG
>NZ_JBFUIX010000395.1:0-1896 GCF_056401635.1 Paenibacillus sp. P4_E11
GCATACGAGAGATTACCCTAAGAAATCGTATGAGATTGTGAGGAAAGGAAAAACGATTCATCTAAACGCTGAATTCGACGATCCATCGATGATACGTAATGCCTTGTCGTTTCGCTTCTTCGATTGGATTGGCGTTCCGAGTCCGAAAACGCAGCATTGTCTCCTTCGATTGAACGGACAGAACCTTGGGGTATATTTAGAAATTGAAGCTGTTAATTCTTCGTTCTTCCGACGTCGCGGCATTCCGGTGCAAGCTCTGATGTATGCGATCAACGATAGCGCGAATTTCGGACGGATGGATCCCACTTCGAATAGCCTCAAGCGATCGTTGTTCGAAGGGTATGAGTTGAAGATAGGCTCGGATGAGGATCGCAGTCAATTGAAGTCGTTCATCTCGAATCTTCATACCGTGTCCAGTGCCAAGCTGGAACCATTCCTATACAGACGTCTCGATGTGAACAACTATTTGCATTGGCTGGCAGGAGCGGTATTCACTGGGAACTACGATGGATTCGATCAGAATTATGCGATCTACAAGCACAAGACGCGCGGTGTTTATCGGATGGTACCTTGGGATTACGAGGGAACTTGGGGCAGGAATTGCTACGGCAACAAATGTGGAAGCGATCTGGTACGTGTCAGGGGGTACAATCAATTGACACGGAAGGTACTCAGCATCAGTAAGGCTCACATGCGTTATCGCGATATTCTGGAATCGATTCTTGAGAAAACTTTTACACTCCGAAAAATCGAACCTGTTGTGGAGGAGATGATCGAACGAATATCCCCTCACATCTACAAGGATACTGAACGCAAATGGTCTTATTCCGTATTCCGGGGCGAATCTCGGTTCATTCGATCTTATATACAGGAACGGAGGGAAATCATAGGCGAAGCGATTGCTGAGAAGGTTTACTAACAGATGTTAGCGTAGGCCCGTAGACCTGGATTGATGCTGGTTTCGGGCTTTTGTTGCTTCGTTTATACATAATCTTACTGCATTTTGCACTTTTCTGCGGTATCCTATTAAGAATTTGATTGTCAATAGTCTTAAAAGTGGTATATTTATAGATGAAAGCACTATCCGAGACAAGGAGCATCAGACAGCATGGATTTCGTATTATTCATATTATTCTCCTCTATGGAATACTTGGCAATGTTTGCACTCATGTTTGCTTTATTCAGGTTCGAGTACAAATTTTACCATAACAGTGTGTTGTTTATTTGTGCAGTATTGTCATTCGTATCCTACTCGCTTCGAATAGGGTTCGATCAGGCATTGTTGGATCCGATTATGAACGTATTACTCATCTTTGCATTCTTGTATTACATTTTTCAGATCCAGATCTTTTATTCTTCCGTTATGACAGTGACAGGGTATTTGGCTTATGGAATTACACAGGCGATTATGTTCTTCGGACTGGATTTCCTAGGATTGATATCCATTGAAACAGCCAAGCCTAATACCATTCAAGGCTATATATTGCAAATTTTTACAAGTGCCGCTGCTTTCTTGGTTACATATTTGATCAAGAGGAAAAATTATGGATTTGCTTATGTTCCTCATGGTCAACGCGCATTCGTCCTCTACAAAGGGTTGAATAAAATATTCCTGTTCTCGATTATTATTGCATCAGTCGTAGCATGGATTACCCTTTATTATAGCAATGCAGGAAATCTCCATATTTATCTCTTAATGATGATCCCGCTTATCTCTATGTTTGTAGTCATCATCTATCTTTCCATTAAGAAGGAGTATAGCAATGATTGATATGCTCGCGTCCAGGATTGCTTCCAGCATTAAGAATGCCAATCCCGATAAGACAGCTAGTATTGAAGTCATGCAATATGCGCTCATCATCTTGATTAACGGATTCATAACGTTCGTGCTAGCAC
>NZ_JBFUIX010000396.1:0-1893 GCF_056401635.1 Paenibacillus sp. P4_E11
GGTATGACAAGATTCGTCTGCTTGACGCCTATCGCCTCTGTCGAACTGCCAATTCGGGTTATGCCTCGACCCGTATGACTGACCTCGGTTAGCGATTGCTTCCTTCCCCCTTCAGTCGTAACGGCGGCATCCAATTGCTCAGCCGGCACATGGGCAAGCAGCCGTTCCATATGTCCAATACCATTCTGGAAGCAGAGCAGCCTCGCTCCATCCCGGCACCATTCTCCTATTCGCTCGATTAACTCCTCTGTCAGATGCTGCTGCTTGACCGTAAGGAAGATCCAGTCGGGTCGCTCCACAATTCCCTGCTCCTGAAGCAACTGCAGCTTGTGGAATGAAATGGCGGCATGCAGTTTAACCTGTATGACAACCCCATCCTCCAATAGCTGCACACCTAGCCGGTCTACCTCTTCGGCCTGTTCCGCTGAGCGGGTCACAAGCGTGACACGATTGCCCGAGATGGCCAGCTTAGCTGCGAACAGCAACCCGATCGAGCCCGCACCCCAACACCATACTTGCATTCCACCGATTCCTCCCGTCAGCATGTTTCGACCATCATATCAAACTGTCCTCACAAAAAAAAGATCCACTCGGCACGGTAGAAACCAGCCGGGGATCTTTTTATCATTTCAATCAATTCGTTCCAAATTGCCGTTCGCATCCATCTTGAACCGAGGTTTCTGCTCGTCTTCTTCTTCTACTAGAAAGGCAAGCTTCCTAGCGCGGTCCATAATCTGAATCAGCGCCTTATAATCGTCATTAACGACCCGGTAATCGGTCTGGACCTCACTCATTTCCCGGTTCAGCTTATCCTTTTCGCGACGCAACCCACTTAGCTCGTCTTCCTTCTCCCTTAGGTCTTTCTCGAGAGTTTTGATTTGCCGGGTCATGTCTTGATAGGTTCCTTTCCACTGCCTTAGAAAACGAATAACAGCGTCAATGGAGATCGATTCTTCACTCAAAGTGTCGTTCTTATAAGCGCTTATGGAATCAACCGTCTCCAACGTAGCGATAGCGGCAACATTCACTCCGCCCACATGCTTCTTATACTGGCTCCGTTTCTGACGTTGCGCCTTAGCAATCGATATAGCAGCGTCATACTTTTTACGTACACAGCTGTTCCAACGAAAACCACAGGCTGCGGACGTTCTTCCAATCTTGTCTCCTACTTCTTCGAAAGCCGCCAACTGGGTGCTGCCTTCCCGTATATGGCGCAGCGTCACCTCGGCTAATATTAGATCGTCTTCTTCACTCCAGGCATCCTGTCTTATTGCTGTCATGCCTACAACCTCCCAACAAACTTTAAAGTTGCCACTGTTTTATCTCTATGCCCATAGTAGAGTTCATAGAATCTATTTGATACTATTTGGTATTACCATTTTTTCAAACGCTCATACATGTTGACGTGGAATTTGGAGATACTAAACAAAAAGTTTGATAATTCGTCACGCTTCACAGTTTACACGTTCAAATCGGAACGGTATAATGACAGTAGAAAAATTTGACCGTTTCAACAGAGAGGGGGATTTCATCGTGGCACGCATGTTCAGAGTGTTAGGTTTTTGGACGCTTGCGATCGGTCTGATGGCGTTAGCGGGAGATATGAAAGAAATGGCTTTGCTGTTCTTTTTCCAGACCGCTGCATTCGTCATTTTAGGTTATATGAACTTGTCCGAACGCGCCTACATATTGATTTTTTGGGGGTACCTGATCCTTTCCTTCACCGGATTCACGTACTGGTCGTTCTTCCAAATGTCCGTATAGCTTGGATCTAACTCACATGGATGAAAAAAAGGTGAAACGCGGCTGATTCGTCAGCTATTGCGTTTCACCTTTTATTTTGCGTTGAATCAACACCTTGAACAGTTCGCTCATCTGATCACTCAGCAGCAG
>NZ_JBFUIX010000397.1:0-1878 GCF_056401635.1 Paenibacillus sp. P4_E11
TAATAATCAAAATGAACTTGAAAACAGTAACCAAAACACAATTACGGGATTTTGTAGATGCGAAGATAAACAGCCGCAAGAAAACACTTTACAGCGAGATTAAGGTGACCATAACCGAACGTATGGGCGAAGCTTTAAAAAAGGTATTGGGCGATGTGTCAGAACTAGAGCGAGTAGCAAGCCGCTTTGAAGATTTGTTAACCGAGAAAATACACCTACTTGGTGCGAGTAGTGTCCCTGAGTATTCGAAAACTGCCGCAAAAGAAGCGAATAAGATTTATAAATCATACGAGTATTTTCTTGACAACATCGTGGGAGACGCCATGAATGCTATAAACAACCAGAATTCAAACTATTCTCGATTTAAGTGCGAGCCGTTAATGGATTCCTTTGACAAACTTAATGCAGAACTACAACCAAAACTCAAATTACAACGGGAGGGCTTAGAAACGCTAAGACATGAATTACAAAATGCAATAAGCCTTGAACAGACAGGGAAGCGAGCTTACAACGCTTTAGTGGCGCTCGGCATGGACATGTCAGAACTGCCCGAAGCAAACCCGAACTTGCCAGCAGTTGTGAAATTGAGCGTCGATGTGTGCGTTTTAAACGGTACGTGTGGGCAAGAGTCGGCTTAATTAAATAAACGGAGGTAATGAGGATGAAAGAATATTGGTTGGACTCATTAAAGGTGGGTGATGAGGTTTGTTATTACAGCAATTGGCACGGTCACATCATCACAAAGATAGCTAAGATCACGCCAACTGGTCAAATCAAGACGGAGGATAGAAAAACATTCAAGAATGGCATATGCCGTATTGATAGTTGGACGTCATACAGTCTTACGCCTATCACTGATGAGATATTAACCGAATTGGAAAAGAAAAGCATAGCAGCGGAAATGAGAGTTATTGGTTGGCTTGCTGTTCCGCTAGAAAAGTTGCGTGAGATCAAACAAATATTAGAACGGCCGAAGGCCATCGAAACGACCGAATCCGCTTAACGTCAGTGGAGGCCGACCCAGCAATAGAATATTTAAGGGATATAGACCGCACCTTGAATCGGAGGTAACCCGATACGGCCTCCGCTACGCTGAGTATTGCGGTCGATTCGAAGTAAGATCAAAACCAAATTAGGAGGCGCTACAATGAGCATTAATACAAAGGAACTTTGCAAAAACATAAAGCATGCATCAAAGAACTGCCTGTTTTGGACTCTTGAGTCTGGGATTCATTACATCACAAACAGACACTGGGCTGTGAAATACGAGGAATTACCACGTGATGTCCTTATCGTCCTATTCTCCATATTCGCCAAATTTCCAACTGAAGGAACAACGTTAGAAAGAGCCTCAGGCGGCGAGAGGGAAAGAGAACTTGTTTCACTTGTTAAGATATTCGACGGAACAAGCCAAAACACTGTAACTGGATCAATAACAAATATCATTCTGGAATGGGATAAGGGCGAGTACCGAGTTATCAAGACTGCATCAGAGATTATTAAATTAAACAATGACTATATGTCAATGGTCGTCAAAGACGATGAGCCAGTGAAGTGCGGGAATAAATTTCAACCTGTATCGTTCAGCAATAACCAGTTTATCCTTCTTCCGATTCGGAATGACAATAAGTCCAACGATGCGACCGTATTGGAATTGTTGGCGGGCTGATCTTGCACGAAGTGCCATCGAGCCGAACGAATAACCCAGCGTAGCGGCAGCCGAACCATATCTTGAAAGGAGTGTCAACCATGAAAGCCCATATACACCCCATATACACCCCATCTACCCCATAGAGCGTAGCGACACCAAACCGAGCCAGTTAGGAGCAGTAACACAATATTTCCTGTCGCCCGAAGAACACGAACACTATAAACAAC
>NZ_JBFUIX010000398.1:0-1847 GCF_056401635.1 Paenibacillus sp. P4_E11
CTCATGGCTAAACCGAAAAAAGCGGCTGTCCGGACAAAACGTCGTGACCGCAAAAATATTGATACTGGAGTTGCACATATCCGCTCCACATTTAACAACACGATCGTAACGATCACGGATCCTCATGGCAATGCGATCTCTTGGGCAAGCTCCGGTAACCTGGGCTTCAAGGGATCCCGCAAAAGTACTCCTTATGCTGCACAAATGGCTGCCGAATCGGCTGCTAAAGCTGCGATGGAACATGGAATGAAGACTGTGGAAGTTATGGTTAAAGGACCAGGTGCAGGCCGTGAGGCTGCAATTCGTTCTCTGCAAGCTGCAGGACTCGAAGTTAACCTGATCAAAGACGTAACTCCAATTCCTCATAACGGTTGCCGTCCGCCAAAACGTCGTCGTGTGTAACAGGATTACATGGCAAGTATAGTATAAATATCCCAAACATGTGAATAATGAGTTTGAACGATAGGCATACTATAACTTTTTGCGTTTTCAGTTATCCAGAGGGAAACGACGTTTTCAAGGAGGGTTAAGTTCATGATCGAAATCGAAAAGCCAAAAATTGAAACCGTGCAGCTGAATGATGACGGCACCTATGGAAAGTTTATCATTGAGCCGTTAGAGCGAGGCTACGGTACAACGTTGGGCAACTCCTTGCGCCGCATCCTGCTTTCCTCATTGCCGGGTGCAGCGGTCAATTCCGTTCAAATCGACGGAGTGCTTCACGAGTTCTCGACGATCCCTGGCGTGATGGAGGATGTGACGGAAGTCATCATCAACCTGAAGGGGCTCTCATTAAAGATTCATTCCGACGAGGAAAAGGTGCTTGAAATCGATGCCGAAGGCGGAGGCAATATCGTCGCCGGAGATATTCGCGCTGATAGTGATGTCGAGATTCTGAATCCCGACTTGCACATTGCTACGTTGGCCGCTGATGCTAGACTGCATATGCGCATTCATGCAAACCGCGGTAGAGGTTATGTACAAGCCGATAAGAATAAGAGGGACGATCAACCGATCGGCGTTATTCYGGTGGATTCCATCTATACTCCCATCACACGCGTGAACTACAGCGTAGAGAATACCCGTGTCGGTCAAGTCACGAACTATGACAAACTAACCCTCGAAGTGTGGACCAATGGAAGTATCCGACCAGAAGAAGCGGTTAGCTTAGGCGCCAAAATTCTTACCGAACATCTGATGTTGTTCGTAGGATTGACGGATGAAGCGAAAGACGCAGAAATCATGGTGGAGAAAGAGGAAGATAAGAAAGAGAAAGTGCTCGAGATGACTATCGAAGAGCTGGATCTTTCGGTTCGATCCTACAACTGCTTGAAGCGTGCGGGCATTAATACGGTTCAAGAGCTGATCACGAAGACGGAAGAGGATATGATGAAGGTTCGTAACTTGGGCCGCAAGTCCTTGGAAGAAGTTCAAGAGAAGCTTGAAGAATTAGGATTGGGTCTGCGCACCGAAGATTAATTACAGAAGGAGGATTTTGAAATGGCTGCATATCGCAAGTTAAATCGTGATTCCAGTTCACGTAAAGCACTATACCGTGACCTGGTAACAGATCTTTTCTTATATGAACGCATCCAGACTACTGAGACAAAAGCTAAAGAAGTTCGCGGCATTGCCGAGAGACTGATTACGCTAGCTAAGCGCGGAGATCTACATGCCCGTCGTCAAGCTGCAGCTTTTGTTCGCCGGGAGTCTATTACTGCTGACCAGGACGCTATTCAGAAGCTATTCTCGGATTTGGCAACTCGCTACTCCGAGCGTCCGGGCGGATATACGCGCATCCTGAAACTAGGACCTCGCCGCGGAGATTCAGCTCCAATGGTGTACTT
>NZ_JBFUIX010000399.1:0-1844 GCF_056401635.1 Paenibacillus sp. P4_E11
GTATCGACTTCAGAGGCTAAATAGATTGCAAGATAATTTGCAATTCTAGATATTTCAACTGGATCAGTCCCTTTTACTGTAATCTTTATGTAATTTGAACTTGCCTCTTGAGCCAAACTTACACTATTTCGAATATCAGAAATACTTTTCGAAGAATCCAATTTTAATTTTTGTTGCAAATTATAAAAAGTTATATCACTTTTAGCCTTTGCAATAAATTGTCTGTAATCTCTACCAACTGGTACCGATTTATCACTTTGTTCTGAATTAATTAAGACTAATGCAGAAGCTTCATAATTTGGTTTGATTAAGACAAAATTAACTACGGACATACTTAATAAAGCTAACACTAATATAGATAAAATAAGAAATTTGCCTTTCCATATGACCATAAAAATCTCTTTAATATCAATTTCTTGTTGCACTTTATTACACCTCTCGACTTTATTTTCAAAAAATTCTACAAAATCTCACATTTTCTACTTGACGACAATAGTATATAGTTAAACCAAATTCAAAACAAGTCCCCACAACCACTCGTGATAACTGAAAATAATTGCAGTCATAATATAAATCAAATTGAACGGAATTCGTACTTACGACCTTGTATCTATCGATTGAAGATGGGTTTAGTTACTGTACATTATGCCGCAGCGTCGGTTTAGATATTCCACCTACGTATAAGGATACGATCGATGTAACAAACAGAACCATTGACAGCAATGCTTTGAAAAATGTCTGACCAATTAATGTAAAAGGGGACACCTACTTATCCCAGCTTYAGCTCTGCTCGACGTTAAGGTCGATACGATAACCGACAACGTACATACGTGCTGCCCACTTTCACTTTTAAAGTTGGATGAATTAGCTAAAGCACTTGGTATCGATGTGAAGGATCTCAAATTCAACATCGGTAGCTGACCGCGATGCTAACGTGAATAATCGTCGATGAATATGACCAGATAAGCCATTATTTTATTACCCGGTTAATCCGGATGAGGAAGATAGAGCGTATGTTGCGCATCGCCTATCACAAGGCGTTGCGGTGCGTCGCTTCGAAACTCGCTCCTGCCGGTGTTCATGTGCACMTTGCGCCCGTGGCGCCGCAGCTGTTGTCAGCGTGCTTTCTTTCAGAGCTCCCAGTTCTTCGAACTGATCCAATTCCAAGATGGCAATGATCTGCCGCACGCTGCGAATGGGCTGCTCTTGTTTGAGTTACGTGAGCGTCGTCCGGAATCTCCCTTGCCCTACAGCTTGTCTGCCCGAACCGAGGGAGCAGAATCGTCTTTTTACTTTCTTTCAATGAATTATCCTGGTCATTATATCGGTCAATTTCCGGACAGCATTATCGTGAGCTTGGCATTTTAGCTTAGCGGAAACACTTAGCAACAATAATTATCCAAAAGACTTGGGGATAAACTTATTAGCACCCAATTACTGTCTTGAGCTGAAAAATCTAGGTTGAATTAAAAAGGAGTTTCTTAGATTGTAACAATTTCGATACAAATATAGTTTAATATTTACTGCTATAAACATCAAAAACAATTATATCAAAATGAACACTCGCGTCTATTATCCCTAGTAATTTTACCATATTAATGATAAAATCACATACTGTTGTACACTGAGCAAAACCCTGTTAAAAAAGACTTCTAGTATGCTAGCGATGGTTATGATCATTTCGATGCTCGTACCGATTCTAGCTTTTGCAAGTGGATGGTTTTAGGATGTTACATATAGCAGCAACGGCACAGTAACCGGTCAAGTATACTTTGATAGCAATGTTACTGATAGTGTATATGTGTCTGTATACGGAACGTCGTTGCCAGTAACCACCGCTACAT
>NZ_JBFUIX010000400.1:0-1839 GCF_056401635.1 Paenibacillus sp. P4_E11
ATTCAACATCACCGTTGTCGTCACGTCAGTGTTCGTCGCTGCTCCAGACTTCTTATCGAAGCTTGCGATCAGGGGACTGATCGTGCTATTCGCCGGTGACGTATCACTTACCGTGATCGCAAGCGTCGACGTTGCTCCTCCGCTGAACTTGAACGTCAAGTTTATCGTGCCCACTGAGTGCATCGCTAGGTACGCCTTCTTGATTGTTACTGTATTACCTTCAACAGTATAATCCATTCCAGGCTCTAGTGCCTCAACAATATATTCCGTTCCATCATCATCAACATACCTCACCGGCGTTTTCTCGATACTCGTTAGCGTATTTCCATTCAACAACGTTATCGTTGTCGTCACATCAGTGTTCGTCGCTGCTCCAGACTTCTTATCGAAGCTTGCGATCAGGGGACTGATCAAGCTATTGCTCACGCCGTCAATGACGGTCACGTTGTCTGAATCTATATTGGCGACATAGATTTTGTTCATTACTGGATTCACCGCTACTGCTCTCGGAAGATCTCCCACAGCTACCGTCCTCGTTGTGTTGTCCTCTCCTTCAATGACGGTCACGTTGTCTGAATCCATATTGGCGACATAGATTTTGTTCGTTACTGGATTCACCGCTACTGCTCTCGGACGATCTCCCACAGCTACCGTCGTCGTTGAGTTGTCCTCTCCGTCAATAACGGTCACGTTATCTGAATCCATATTGGTGACATAGATTTTGTTCGTTACTGGATTCACCGCTACTGCTCTCGGAGCAGTTCCCACATCTACCGTCGTCGGCGTGTTGCTCGCGCCGTCTATGACGGTCACATTGTCTGAGTACGCATTGACGACATAGATTTTATTCGTTACTGAATTCACCGCTACCTCTAAAGGATATACTCCCACTCCCGCAGCTACCGTCGTCGTCGTGTTGTACACGCCGTCAATGACGGTCACGTTATTTGTACCCGCATTGGCGACATAGATTTTGTTCGTTACTGGATTCACCGCTACCTCTAAAGGATATACTCCCACTCCCGCAGCTACCGTCGTCGTCGTGTTGTCCGCGCCGTCAATGACGGTCACGTTGCCTGAAAACTCATTGGTGACATAGATTTTGTTTGTTTCGCTATTCACTGCTACTGCATAAGGTCTATCTCCCGCAGCTACCGTCTCCGTCGTGTTGTCCGCACCGTCAATGACGGTCACGTCGTCTGAATACTCATTGGCGACATAGATTTTGTTCGTTACGCTATTCACCGCTACTGCATAAGGTCTATCTCCCACAGCTACCGTCGTCGTCGTGTTGTACACACCGTCAATGACGGTCACGTTGTCTGAATCCATATTGACGACATAGATTTTGTTCGTTACTGGATTCACCTCTACTGCCCATGGAATAGTCCCTGCGTCCACTTCAGCCACAATGGTGTCTGCCCACGCTGATTGAGGCGCCGAGAGCAGCGTTATAATCAGAATCCCGCACACGATTATCTTATAAAGCCGACTAATAAGCGCCTTTCCACATGTCACACCCGTAAACCCCTGGTTGCCCTGATTCACGAGCGGATTCAATCTCTTGTTATTCATTCCCATTGTTAATTCCTCCCAATTGTCTTAACTTCGAGTGTCCCATGCAATTAAYAGGCATAGACTCGATAATGTTACCCTCACTAAAATATCAATCGTTTGATAGTTACTCGGGTCGCGATTTATAAAATACTTTTAATTCTTAATTTTACCCACTTGCTTTCGCGCATTCTATTATCCGAAAGTAGCAAAATAGCCGAATTCGGGTATACTTTCATTCTCCTCACAGACAAAAAAAGAAGACAAGCTCTCTCCTAAGAGAAA
>NZ_JBFUIX010000401.1:0-1837 GCF_056401635.1 Paenibacillus sp. P4_E11
TCTCGGTCCTTATCTGGGATCGCTTCACGGTCCTCAGATCGATCTGTTCGCCAGTCGATCTTCTAATTAACCAAATGCACAACCAAGCACTACCGAAATACAAGATGGCGAACCCTATGACTGTAATTGCAAATAAACTAATATAGTCCATCTCACTGTCTCACACCTTCACTTGGTAGGTTTCTAGCGGATTAACGCCAACCAGTTCCTTGCTTATATTACCATATTAAGGGATTGTTTGTCGTGATAAATGATAATCTGACTGTCACCTTACACCGCAAGGAATCAGGAGTTAGTTAGGGATTCCCTAGGGGGATTGCAGGATTGTTCCACAGGTAAAGATAGATAGAAGGAGGGTAAGGGGAATCTTTAGGCAGAAAAAAGGAAGATCCAGATGGATCTTCTTAATTAATTATATCACATGTAGGATATAACTATAAGTCTTGAATTTACAATAATTTCCTGTATTCTAGTCTTATTGATTGAAAGGGGATGATTTCTTGCAAATGTCAGCGTCTCAGGTAGAAGAGTTATTAACCACCAAGCAGAAAAAAGATGAATTTAGTGGTACTGTGTTACTGGCTGTAGAGGATAGAATTATTCTTAATCGCGGATATGGATTTGCGAACCGTGAGCATCAGGTAAACCATATTCCCGAAACCAAGTTCAGAATCGGGTCTATAACGAAACAGTTTACAGCCATGGCCATTATGATGCTTCATGAACGTGGTATATTACAAGTAGAAGATAACTTATCCAGGTATATACCGTCATACCGTTACTCGGATCAAATAACGATTCATCATTTATTGACTCACACATCGGGCATCCCCAATATTACTCAAGTTGCAAACTTTATAGAGATTATGAAGCAGCCTACCACACTTGAGAAAACCATTTATTTGTTCCTAAACCTAGAACTCGAGTTCCAACCTGGGACTATGTTCCGCTATACGAATACGGGATATATTTTATTAGCTTACATAATCGAACAATCCACCGGGTTATCTTACGGAGACTTTTTAAACCAACATATCTTCATCCCATTAAATATGATGAATACGGGCTGTGACAACCACAAAGAAATCATTATACATCGAGCACAAGGCTATGAATTCGAGTCATGGTTCGTTAATGCCGCCTATATGGACATGACACTTCCAGTAGGTGGAGGGAATCTGTATTCAACAACAGGTGATTTGTATAAATGGGATCAGGCGTTGTATACGGAAAATTTAGTGAACCAAGAAAGCCTGGAAAAGATGTTCACCCCCAACGAATTTGGCTATGGTTACGGCTGGTTTATCCATACTAATGACAATAGGAGACAAATTCATCATGGTGGTGGAATAGTAGGGTTTAAGAATAAGATCATTCGATATGTTGACGAACGGGTTACTATTATCATTCTAAATAACTTATCAACTACAAACGTAGATCAATTAGGTCACGATATAGCGAAGATTATTTTTAAAGCGTGACGAACCTTAATCTAAGATTCCGGATCATTATCATGGGGGAGAGGAACATCTTCCTAGTACGATTCGGGGACTCCGGGCGTACGATACCTGGATCGAGGCGTTCAGGGGAGGCCGTGTTGACCCCATCGGAAATGCGTATAGCACTAGAATTGTTCAAGATGATCACTAATAACAAAGATGAAGAGAGCGCACTTCATGATATAAATCATAAGTTGACTAATGTAGGGTGAGTAAGCCAAACGGGAGTTTCAATTTTACACACGAACGAATGCCTTATCGCGGCGCTTGGAATTTTTTGCGGAACTCCCTTGGCGAGACTTTTTCAAGTGAAATAAAACATTTGCTGAAGTAAGAAG
>NZ_JBFUIX010000402.1:0-1836 GCF_056401635.1 Paenibacillus sp. P4_E11
CCCCTATATAGAGCTAGTCGCGTTTTTGATGATTTTTCCATACGTCAATAAGACGGAAAAGCTTCGAAAATATTTTGTATCGGGAGCATTGCTTGGCGGACTCGTTCTCGTCGTCATGATCGCTTTATCCATCCTCGTGCTTGGCGCCGATTTTACGTCTAGACATATGTATCCCAGCTACGCGCTCGCCAAACAAATCAGCATCGGCCGTTTTATTGAAAGACTGGAAGCGATAATGGCCGTCATGTGGATCTTAACGTTATTTATTAAAACCTCGGTTTTTGTATATATTCTCCAACTCGGTCTTGCGCAAGTGCTCAAACTGAAAGATTTTCGGGCACTCGCCTTGCCATTGGCTTTTATTATTGCCGCTTCCGCCACTGCGTTTTCCCCGAATATTACGCACTTTAGTCAACATACAACGGCATATTGGCCTTATTTCGATATGACATTTGGAATAGGTTTGCCCTTGTTGCTCCTAGGGGTGAATGCTCTTCGCCGAAGAGGAGGGACCTGAGATGCTCGAAAACGGAAAAATTGCCGGACGACAATTCGCCATAATCGTCATGCTGTACACCGTTGGTAGTGCGATCTTAGTCATCCCTTCCCTCCTGGCCTCGAACGCCAAACAGGATGCATGGCTCGCGGCCTTGATTACATTAGTTGCAGCGGTTTTGGTTCTTCCTTTGTACATTGCGCTCGGGAGGCGGTTCCCGAATATGACTTTAGCCGAATATGCCCATGTCATTTTGGGGAGATGGTTTGGAAAATCGGTTGCGCTGCTTTTCCTCTTGTTTCCGTTCCTGATTGCGACATTGACGCTCCGGAATATCGGGGAATTTCTGACTACGCAAATCATGGGAGAAACGCCGATCCTGGCCATTCACATCATGATGATGGCGATCGTCGTGATGGGCGTAAAGCTGGGATTGGAGCCTCTGACCCGTGCGGCGGAACTGTTTTTCCCATGGATCGTTCTGCTCTTTGTGATTCTGGTTATACTAGTTGCCCCGCAAATGAAGCACGAACACGTTCAGCCGATGCTGGAGGAAGGATTTAAACCGGTATTCAAGGCAGTCCTCTCTTTTCTCAGCTTTCCTTTTCTTGAGCCTGTCGTGTTATTAATGATCTTCCCTTATGGCAATGCAAACGGTAAGGCCGGACAGGCGCTGCGGACAGGCGTGCTGCTCGGAGGGATCATTTTATTCGTCATCACGACCTTGTCTGTTCTCGTTCTCGGCCCCGGCTCATCTGCAAGCCTCAGCTTCCCGAGCTATGAGCTTGCAATGAAAATTAACATCGGCGGCTTTTTGGAACGTATCGAGGCGATTATTGCCGTCATTTGGTTCCTTACGGTCTTTTTCCGGTTGAGTCTGCTACTTTATGTCATTGCACTCGGCATTGCCCAAGTTTTTCAATTTAAGGAGTATCGGTTCTTGACCATTCCGTTAGGAATGATGATTGTCCTATTCTCTATATTCGAAGTACCGAATACGACTTATTTACTGGCCTTTAACCAAAAGATATGGCCTTTTATTCCGCTAACGTTTGGCCTCTTGCTTCCTCTACTGCTGCTTGCCGTCGCTGTTATTCGAAAAAAGGACTTGAAGTGATGTCTGGGAAGGAAGGTGAACGGAGATGCTTGAAAAAGGCAAAATAAGCATTCGTCAATTTATGATACTCGTGATGTTATACATGGTCGGCAGCGCAATCCTGATCATTCCCACGATTCTTGCCTCCAAGGCCAAACAGGATGCTTGGATTGGCGCTATAGCCGCAGTATGTGTCGGCTTGCTTGTTATTCCTCTTTACATCGCGCTTGGGAAACGATTTCCG
>NZ_JBFUIX010000403.1:0-1811 GCF_056401635.1 Paenibacillus sp. P4_E11
GTATTATTGCTTGGCAAGCTCGGTATATTCGGCTTTTTCTGGGGGCTGCTCTGGCCGGTAATCATTCTGGCAATCGGGATCGTCTTGCATATGCTGTTCTTCGGCAAAATATTGCCATCTGGTGTACTCATACCTGGTGGAATATTGATTACCTTATCGCTTCTGTTCTTCTTATGCAATCTTATTGGTTGGTCTGCTATGCAATATTTGTGGCCGGGTTATATATTCGCGGCAGCGGTTGGATTATATGAGTATTTTTTGTTCGCCCCACATAAGCCAAAAGGTGCCTTTATTGCTGCAATCTTATTAGCCGTCCTTGCTGCTTTATTCTTCGGGCTGACGCTGTTGTACACAATTGGGATCTATTTCATTGCTTTGGTACTTATTGTTGGTGGCGCTCTGATGTTCATGAAACCACGTCGCCGCTCTTGGTAATCTGCTTCACATTGTGCAATATAAGGGTTATAACTTGCGTTCTGCTGTGAATCAGAGTACAATAAAGCGTCGGCGCGTCGTCCGGCGCTTCTTTTATGAAACAAATGCACAATGCACAAAATATAGAGAGACAAAACCAATATTCGAGAGGATTGAAACAAAAACCATGCATTCCAGAGAACACATTCGTAATATCGCCATCATCGCGCACGTTGACCACGGCAAAACCACATTGGTAGACAAATTGCTCCAGCAGTCCGGTACGTACCGGGAGAACGAACAGATTCAGGAAAGAGCAATGGATTCCGGTGATTTGGAACGTGAGCGCGGTATTACGATTTTGGCCAAAAATACAGCGATCAACTATGAAGACTATTTGATCAATATCATGGATACACCTGGCCATGCTGACTTCGGTGGTGAAGTGGAACGGATCATGAAGATGGTTGACGGTGTATTGCTTGTCGTTGACGCCTTCGAAGGTTGTATGCCGCAGACGAAGTTCGTGCTTCGCAAAGCATTGGAGTCGAACTTGACGCCAATCGTTGTCTTGAACAAGATTGACCGCCCGAACGCTCGTCCAGCTGAAGTCGTCGATGAAGTGCTTGAGCTGTTTATCGAGCTAGGCGCGAATGACGATCAGTTGGATTTCCCGGTTGTATATGCTTCCGCACTTAATGGGACGTCCAGCAATGATCCAGAGAAGCAAGACGAGGATATGCAGGCGCTGTATGAGATGATCATCAGTCACATTCCACATCCGACAGAAGATCAGGAGCTGCCTCTGCAATTTCTTGTTACCCTGATGGATTATAATGAATATTTGGGTCGAATCGGGATCGGTCGGGTAAACCGCGGGAAGATTCGCCAAGGCCAGATTGTAGCGGTCATGACAAGAGAAGGCGCTACGAAGCAAGGTCGTATTGAGAAACTATTCGGCTTCCAAGGATTAAAGCGAATTGAGATTGAAGAAGCTGGAGCTGGGGACATTATTGCTATCGCCGGTATCAAGGAAATCAACATTGGCGAGACGATTGCCGATCCAGCGAATCCAGAAGCGCTGCCTGTATTGAAGATTGATGAGCCGACATTGCAAATGACGTTCCTTGTGAACAACAGCCCATTCGCAGGTAAAGAAGGCAAGTGGGTTACGTCCCGTAAGCYGCGTGAACGGTTGTTCAAGGAACTGGAAACTGATGTGAGCTTGCGTGTGGACGAAACAGACAGTCCAGATGCATTCGTCGTCTCCGGCCGTGGAGAACTTCATCTCGGGATCTTGATTGAGAACATGCGCCGCGAAGGATTCGAGCTGCAAGTGTCGAAGCCTGAAGTTATTATCAAGATCGTGGATGGTGTCAAGATGGAGCCTCTTGAGC
>NZ_JBFUIX010000404.1:0-1796 GCF_056401635.1 Paenibacillus sp. P4_E11
ATGCTATCTTCTGGGGTAAAGAGGGGGAAGATTTCAAGATAGAGAACGGCAAGAAATTACCGATTGACGGGCAAGGGCTCGCAAATGCGAATAAAAGATATGCACTTCACCTCAGTCTAATCTTCGGATTCAATGACCGAAAAGAATCCAGCATCGCGGCAGCCGAGAAGTTTATGGATAAGGGCGAGTTCACTAGACGCATGGACGGGATGAAAATGTTAGATGAAGCCGCGAATAAGACCGGCTTGCCGATGGAGCCCTTTATAGTTTTGCCTGCCGAAACGGCAAGCAAAAAAACGGAATCGAACCAATTCATTTCGCAGGCGACGATTGAAGCGATTATGGGTAAGATTACGATGCAGCAGTTCGATCAAAGGGTCGAGGAATACAAGAAGAAATACGGGTTCATCTATGATGAATACACGAAATATATCAATCAAAACAAGGATCAGCTGAAAAAGCTTGGTGTTAAAGAAATCGAGTGGTAATCAACGGGTACCCGTGTGAATCGAAACGACTTCGTGTAGATGAAGCCGGTTCACCGGGTACGTTTCTCTTAATAGAGACAAGTGGAGGAATACAGGAGGAACAGGGACGATGAAAGTAACTTTAGACTCTCCAATGAGAGGCAGACGGCCAACCGTTAGACGTAGGAAGAGAGTGAACAAGAAGACGCAGTTCGCACTTTATTTACTCCTTGCCCCAACATTAATTTTGCTGGTTGTCTTCAAATATATTCCCATGTATGGAGTTTCAATCGCTTTTCAGGATTTTTCTCCGTTCCGCGGCGTTTCCGGAAGCCCTTGGGTTGGGATGAAGCATATCGTTCAATTTCTAACGGACGATTCATTCTGGCGAGTAATGGGGAATACGCTCATCCTTAACTTTTACGATCTGATCTTCGGATTTTCGGCTCCGATCGTATTCGCGTTACTTGCTAATGAGCTTGTTAGCTCCTCTTTCAAGCGTATTACACAAACGATCTCGTACTTGCCGCATTTCTTATCATGGGTCGTGGTTTCGGGTTTTTTCTATCAGTTATTGTCGCCTAACGACGGTATAGTCAATGTGGTCCTCGGATGGTTCGGCATAGAGCCGATCTTTTTCATGACAGAGAAAGAGCTATTCCGCGGTATCGTAGTATCGGTGGGAATTTGGAAGGAAGTTGGATGGTCAGCCGTTCTTTATTTTGCTGTCATTGCTGGTATTGATTCTAGCTTGTACGAAGCGGCCAAGGTTGACGGTGCCAGCCGACTCCGCCAAATGTGGCATATCACGCTGCCGGGAATGGTACCGATGATCGTACTGCTGCTGCTTTTAAGACTGTCTAATCTATTCGAGATCGGCTTTGAACGATTGTTTCTGCTGCAAAACCCGCTTGTGCTCGATGTTTCCGACGTTATCAGTACATATGTATATCGGATCGGGTTGCAGAATTCGCAATACAGCCTTACGACGGCGATCGGTTTCGTGCAAAGTATGCTTGGCTTCCTAATGCTGATTACCGCGAACAAGCTGTCTAAGAAGCTAGTTGGCGTAGGACTTTRTTGAGAAGGAGGAGAAGAGATGCTTCACCGATCTACATCAGGACGAATATTCGATGGGTTCAACTATTTGTTGTTTGTTTTATTTTGCATATCCATACTAGCACCGTTTATTAACGCTATTGCCATTTCGCTCAGCAGCTATGAGGCAGCTGCGTTTGGCAAAATCGGGCTTTGGCCAAAAGGGTTCAATATAGAAGCGTACCATAAGCTTGCGTATAGCAAACAATTCATACGCACGTTCATGAATAC
>NZ_JBFUIX010000405.1:0-1785 GCF_056401635.1 Paenibacillus sp. P4_E11
CATATATTCATGGTACGCGGTTTTTTCTTACCGCTGGCCAAGCGTCAGGCGCAAGGCTTCGGCGAATTTCTTAACTCCGCGTTCGATATCTTGAAGAGGAGGCCTGGCATACGTGAATCGAACATAACCAGCTTCGGAGCCGTACACACTCCCTGGTACGAAGAGAACGCCTTGTTTGATTCCCTTCTCCAGCAATTCGATATCGTTAACTGTTTTGTTTATTTTGCACCAGAGATTCAAGCCTCCGAGTGGCAAGTCGAACACAATCTCTTCGGCAAGCTCCTTGACCAGAGCATCCGCGAGCAAATCCCTACGGTGTTGCAGAGAAACGCGTAGTCGGTCCAAATGGCGATCCAAATCGCCCGAGTTCAAAAAGTGCGTAGCAATCCATTGGGGGAATATGCTTATGCCAAAGTCCATTTGTTGTCGGGCATCTGCCAGACGATGGATCACTGACTGAGGGGCGACCATCCAACCGATTCTAAGACCGGAGGCCACAATCTTAGAGAGCGATCCGACATATAACACCGTTCCGCTCTGATCCTGCGTTTTTAACGGCATTGGCGGATTGGTCTCAAGGGAAGTTAGACTGAAAGGATCATCTTCGACGATCGGGATGCCCAACTGTTCGCAACAGGAGAGGATTTCCAACCTCCGGGCTGCCCCCAGAACCGTCCCAGTGGGGTTCTGGTAGTTCGGATTCAAGAACACCATACGGATCCGGTGCTGACGATATAGCGCTCTAATCGCCTCCGGGTCTACACCGTGCTTGTCCATATGTAATCCGAATAGACGCAGGCCAGCGGATTGAAACATCGGCAGCGAATAGCAATAAGACGGATTCTCAATAGCAATGGCATCGCCCGGGCTAAGCAGACATTGCGTGATCAAGTATAGGGACTGTTGAGATCCCGACGTGATGAGTATGGATTCATCGGTTGCTTGAATATGGCGGTGCTCCCGTAGAAACGAAGTCAAGGCTATTCGAAGAGGGACGTATCCTTGCGGATCGCCATAGCCTAGTGCCTCTTGAAAGGCATGCTTCCTCAGTGTATCCTGGATAGCATCATTCGGGGACAGCTCCGGCGCGAGTTCGCCGCTAGCTAAGTTTATGAGATTCTCTCCACTTTGAATACTTTCCCGAATCCTACGCATGAACGGTAAGTTCGGTAAAAAGGTACCGCCCTCCACGTAGCGATTCCAATTCGGCGTGGGGGAGGGAGCCATGCCCCATATGTGTTTGGTGACCCGGGTGCCGCTGCCGACTGTGCTTTCGATCATACCCGAAGCGCGAAGTTCGTCGTAGGCTTGTACCACCGTACTCCGATTGATACCGTACTGCTCCGCTAACTTCCGTTCAGAGGGAAGCACGCTACCCGTAGGCAGCTCGCCTATTGAGATTCGTTGCTCGATATGTTCCGCTATTTGCCGATATAACGATTTATTGGAGTTGCGATCCGGCTTCCACATGGGTCGACACCACTTTCCTAGGTTAATCCATAACATCGTATTCAGTGTATCAACAACAAAGAAAGAATGGGGGACTCGAGTTGGGAGACTCCGTGACGATTTTGTTTCATTTTCATGAAAAATGGATGGGTGGATTACCGTCCAATTGGATGGTCTCATTTGGAGGTTGTCCTACTATGATGAATTTACACAATAGAGGCTCATATTGAAGGAGGACAAATCCAATGCTAACCATTTCTGTAATATCCATAGCGGTTGTGTTACTCATTGCCATCGCAGCGACCATAGCGGTGGGGATGTCCAAGGAGAATAAAG
>NZ_JBFUIX010000406.1:0-1777 GCF_056401635.1 Paenibacillus sp. P4_E11
GTATGAACCCGTGTTCAAAGGATCCACTTTCAGCTCCTGCATTTTTTTGAAAAGCGATACGGTTTGTTTATCCATATAGGCTCCGATGTTCCGGTTAAGCTCGTCTAACTGGGCAGGGTCCAGTAAATCTTTATTTCCGTGGTACTCCTCGATTCGGCATCGGATTTCCATGTTAATTGTTACTCTCGCCTGTCTGCGGTCCACCTTCCAGTCTAGCTTGGCATGGACATCGCTGACGTTGACCGACAATTCGGGCAGAGAAAGATCCTGAAGGCGATGATTTTTGTACTGAAGCTGGAACATTTGTTCTTCGGTTCGGCTCAATACGGAAACCAGCTTATCTTTACGGAATAGACCGGTTCCCTCATAGGTTAAGTTATTCTGATCCGCCTGAAATATGGGCAGAACCGGATCCGCAAGCGGTGAATAGAGCTTTTTCATATATTGATGCAGATTGACGATGGTCATTTCCCCAGGGCTTCTGCTTTCATAATGCTTGAATTTGCGATATATATAATAATCGATAAGCGGATCCTTCTTAATCTGCTTTTGCAAGTACCCCTGTAGATCTCCCCGATAAACGGCCAAATAAAGGCGCATGGACAATTTGGGATCCGCTAGTATGGTGTCAATAATGGGCCGCATCCCTTGCCTTGCGAACGCCTCGCTGATGAACAGGACCCGTTTCTGGCCGGTCTTCAGCTCCCGATGATAGCTTCGGTTAAATTCTTTTTTGCCCTCCTTTAGAAGATCGGTATGAAGTGTTATCATCTTCTTCTCTTCTCTGCCTAGAGGAGGCACCAGCAAGCTTATTTCCAGCATGCCGTCCTGACCCTGATCGATGGTCCAGAGAATGATAGGCGCGATTTCTTCAATAATATTGTAATCCCGGCTCGAGCATCCTGGAGTTACAAATAGAATACCCGCCATAGCCCATAATGCGGCTTTCGTTCTCCAACTCATGTTAGGCACGCCCCTTTATTCTTACTGCGGCTATCATAAAGGCGGGTACCGCCAAGAAGGATACCGCAGCGAAACAGACCTGAAGCACCGGCCAGAAATGTCCCTGCGTACCGGATTTCCAGAACCAGTGGTAGACGATGAGCATGCATAGAAACAGTACCATGAAGCTCGCAATGAAGCCGGATCTGCTGGCTGGTTTCTTGGCTTTCCCCGCAATGATCCGGAGAGAACCGTAGAACAGCAGAATGAGCAGCGCAATGGCAAATACATAGTGGAAAATATGGATGCAAATCATTATGATATCCAGACGTTCGAAGATCGGCGATTGCAAATAGCGAACCATGTTGATGACCGGGTAGCTGCTTTTTCTCAAATATTCCGGCCCAAAATACAACGTCGACGCGATAAACAGCGCCAGGTATTCCACAATCGTCAATGCGTTCCCGATCGCCATTGGCCTAAGCAGCTTGTCCCGGGGGCTGAACCAGGCACCGACGCATACGAGGTACTCCGGTCCGGACAGCGATGCCCAGATCAGCAGCATGCCCTGCCAAAGTCCGTCGCCAAGTTTCATCGGAATGATCGGATAAAGATCATGTATCGAGGCGATGGGAGGTAAGAAGAAAGGAATATACAGCACGATCAACCAGAACGAGCATAAATAGGCGATGAAGATGAAACGGATCGTCTTCTCCATGCCTTTCACGGCCAGATAGCAGCCAACAGCAAATAGGAAAGCAAGCAGCCATTCCCTTTGGATGGACGGCAGCACGAATTGATGTATGATTTCGGTATAGCCAAGCGTAATCACCGT
>NZ_JBFUIX010000407.1:0-1776 GCF_056401635.1 Paenibacillus sp. P4_E11
CGTCTGGGCGGTTATGGAGTGGACCGATGGGGGGCGACACGGATGCTGGCAATGGGATTGGCGTTCCCTGCTGCATCCCTTGCTTTCCTACCATTATTCGACTCCACCTTAGTCGGTAGCTTGGTACTCATCTCCATCTGGGTGAGTTCCATGTTCGTGACGGCGCCTGCCCTCAATACGTACTTCGTCCAGCAAGCGCCTCAATCGGCCAATCTCGTCCTCAGTTTGAACACCTCATTCACGCATCTGGGCTTGGCGATCGGTGCCGGAAGCGGAGGGATGCTGGTGAATTCGGCTTCGACCGTCCTTTATAATCCATGGCTCGCTAGCCTAGCAGTAGCGCTGGCGTTCGTGACGGCAGCCCTTTCATTCTCAAGGAGTAACAAGGTTGGATCAAGTACGGGGAGCTGACACTTGCCTTTGCGGGTCATTATGTGCATCATGAAGGAGTAGTTGGTTGTTGCAGTAGGTGAAGCAATAGGCGGTATGATCAAGGAGGGACCAATAGCAATGGAGAACGTAATGTTTATCGAAATCGGCATGGGAATTGATCTCCACGGTCAAAATGTTACGAAGGCAGCGGTAAGAGCTGTGCAGAATGCCATTCACCATAATTCCATGCCAGGGCTGCGCTCCGTGCTGCCCGGCAACGATCTCCACCAGATGAAAGTGAATGTAAGATTGGCCGTTCCAGCTGATCAAGACAAGCTGGATTTGGCAGTTGTTCAAGCGGAATTGCCGTATGGTCAAGTGACGTTCGAGGTAGTTGCAGGTGGAATGCTTACATCAAGTGGTATCGTTCTGACTGATAAAGAGGACCGGAACGACCTTGCGTATGTTGTGATTGCTTCCGTTGAGGTGGGGTACTAGAATCGAGATGAAGAAGCAGACTGTTCCTAAATAGGGCAGTCTGCTTCTGATCTTAAGGTAACGACCGTAAACACAGAAGAAGGCTTCGAGCTGCTGCATAACCACAAGGTCGATTTGGCTGTCATAGGAGGCGGCTGGGAGCGTGCCAACATTCGTTGGGAACAACTATTCGAGGATGAGTGTTCCTCACTGAAGGTTGGCATGCAGGTAAATGGCCTTTACGAGACGATTCGAGCGGTTAGCGCGGGGTACGGGGCGAATCTGATCTCGGCCTTGGCTGTGCTATGGAATTGAAGCGGCCAATCTCCCTCTGCACGGCAGAAGATCGACCAGTTGCGCCTATTGCCATACAGTATATTCAAATAATTCGTAATCAGATGGTCCATCTAGAAGGGGAGAATTGAGATGAAGAGAGTCGATGTAGGCAGTGCCTTGATCTTTGATGAGTCCAGCCAGAAGCTGTTACTAGTGAAAAATGTGAAGGGAGACCATGTATACTGGAGCCCTCCCGGTGGTGCTGTTGAGGAAGGAGAGACGATTGAGCAAGCCGTTATTCGCGAGGTGAAGGAGGAATCCGGGTACAATGTTGCGATTCAAGGCCTTCATTCTGTTCGCGAAAAAGTATTCCTGGGGCCAGGTCATCACGCCATCATCTTCAGCTTTTATGCGACTATTGTCGGTGGCGAGATGCACATCGCAGATCCGGACCACGATATTGTGGAAGCCAAGTGGGTCGAGCTCAAGACGGCGCAGGAATTAATGCCGCAACTATTCGAGCAGTTGAAGCTTCAGTTGAAGTGGAGCGTAAACCCGGCTTATTATGCGAACGAAGGTGCAGTTTAAGTAAATCCTGCGAAAGTGCAGCATTTTTTAACGAAACAGTTAGTCTCTGAGGAAATCCTGCAA
>NZ_JBFUIX010000408.1:0-1771 GCF_056401635.1 Paenibacillus sp. P4_E11
TTGCCACTCAGTAGGTTCGATTCCGCATTCCTTCAACGAATGGGACGTAGATTTTTCCTTTTGGTGTAATTATAAACATTTGAACGGCGGACCTGGTGGTGTTGGAGGCTTATTTGTGAATCGTAAGCATTTTGGAAGGATGCCTGGACTTGCCGGATGGTTTAGTTCTGCTAAAGAGAAACAATTCGACATGGAGCATACATTAACTCCCGCTCTTTCCGCAGGAGCCTTCCAAATAGGAACTCCTCATGTGCTTAGCGTTGCCCCTTTGATTGGGTCTTTGGAAATATTTACAGAAGCAGGTATTGGGAATATTCGCCAAAAGTCTCTTGAAATCAATCGATATTTAATGAATTTAATTGACAGTGAATTAACGGATATGGGATTYGTCATCGGAACGCCAAGAGAGGATGCACGACGCGGCGGGCACGTGAGCCTTGAGCATATTGAAGCAGCGCGAATTTGTAAATCATTGWAGGAAAACGGGATCATTCCGGATTTTCGAGCACCTAACATCATTCGTCTTGCACCTGTTGCCCTTTATTCTTCCTTCGAGGAAGTTTGGGAAGTGGTTCAAATTCTTAAAAAGATCATGGCAGAAAAACAGTATGAGAAATTTAAAAATGAACGTGRAGTAGTTGCATAATGTAAAACGCTAATATCGCCGGACAAAGCCTGAAGGGGATGAAATAGATGGAGAATAAACATAGCGGTGAGGGTTTAAAACGGGAGTTAACTACTGGTCAGCTCTCGATGATCGCAATGGGGATGGCAATTGGGACGGGATTATTCCTTGGAAGCGGACTAGCCATTCGTACTGCCGGACCTGGTGTATTGCTCAGCTATACAATAGGTGCTTTTATCGTTTTATTATTAATGGGATGTTTGGCAGAAATGACGGTTGCCCATCCAACTTCAGGAGCTTTTGGAACGATTGCCGATAAATATCTTCATCCCATGGTAGGCTTTCTTGTCCGGTACTCTTATTGGATTGCCCAGGTTCTTGCCATTGGGGTTGAAATAAGTGCAATCGCAGTCTATATGAAATACTGGTTTCCAGGAGTTCCTGGTGTCATTTGGATCGTCGTATTTACAGCAGTTCTTATATATGTAAACGCTACCAGCGTGAATGCATTTGCAACATTCGAATATTGGTTTTCCATGATCAAGGTTAGTGCGATTGTTGCGTTTATTCTTCTAGGAGCGTACGTTCTTTTTGGAACTTCAGGTTATGAAAATGTGGGTGCTAATAATCTGATAGATCATGGAGGTTTCCTGCCATTCGGTTTTAAAGGGATGTGGATTGCCGTCTTTATATCTCTTTTTAGCTTTTTAGGCACAGAATTGGTTGCGGTTACTGCAGGTGAAGCAAAAGAGCCGGATGTAGCCGTACCGAAAGCATTGAAAGCAACTGTTTTCCGATTGTCTATTTTCTATGTGATTACTTTGGCGATCATGTTGATGATTGTTCCGTGGCAATCTGCAGGAATTGAAGAAAGTCCATTTGTAAAAGTAATGGAAATCTTAAACATACCTGGCGCCTCTGGAATAATGAACTTTATCGTTTTAACAGCCGCTTTATCTTCTATGAACGGACAGTTGTATGCTTCCTCACGAACGATGTTTTCATTATCAAAAGAAAAGCTTGCACCAGCCGTACTTGGCAAGCTTAATAAGAAAGGTGTTCCAACGACTGCACTAACAGTTTCCACAATGGGAATTATTCTTGCTGCGGTTGTAAGTGCGCTGCTGCCGGGATCATCTTATGCAT
>NZ_JBFUIX010000409.1:0-1767 GCF_056401635.1 Paenibacillus sp. P4_E11
GTATATGGAGCGAAGTGAGATCCGTCAAGAGATTGCCCTATTCTGCCGCCAACTCATCCTAAGCCAAAATGCCGTACGGCTGTGCGACTTAGAAGCAACGCCGAAGCAGGAAGAATTCTTGCATCAAGTATTTAAAGAAGAACTGGAACACAAAGAACGTCTGCGAAAAGTACGCTTGTTCAGAAAGCGGCCTTTCCGGTTCGGAAAACGCTTGAGGGCTATGAGTTTCAATCTCTACGCCTGCCCTCCACTCTGCAAACAGATGAACTGACTTCGTGTCAGTTCGTTCGGGACAAAAAGAATCTCGTACTCTACGGCCCCGTAGGTACGGGCAAAACTCACCTTGTCATCGTTCTGGGTGTGAGGGCCTGCGAACTGGGCATGTCCACCCGTTTCTTCACCGCTGCCTCACTCGTCACCAAGCTCAGTGAGAGCAAGCGAGCAGGGGCGCTCGAGCGTACCATGAAGGAGCTAGAGAAAGCCGATCTCGTCATTGTTGACGAGTGGGGTTATTTGCCGATGGACCGCGAGGAAGCGCAATTGCTCTTCCAAGTGATTGCTGYAAGCTATGAACGACGAAGCCTCWTCATAACGACCAATCTCGAATTCTCCAAGTGGGGAGGCATCTTCACCGATGACCAGATGGCGRCGGCAATGATTGACCGTCTAGCTCATCACGGTCAGCTCATCGTTTTCGAAGGAGAAAGTTACCGCCTCAAGCACGCATTAATGCGTCAAAAGTGACCGATTAGCTGGAAATTCCACAGGGAATTTCATGATAAAACCAGGGAATYCCTGATGATAAAAGCAGGGAAAAACCGATGATCAYAACAGGGAAAAGCTGTTGATAAAACCAKGGRATTTCACTTGACAAAACACATACAGTCCTTTGGTACGACAATATTCCGAAAACTCAATCTCACTTAAAGCAGCGGTTTCCACTACGATGGCAAACTTATCTCGTGTGCTCCATCTCTCAGTGGATGCTGCACCATTAGGCAGGATCACTCCCTCTGCTTTGGCAGCCTTCCTCCATTTGTACAGCGTCGTTTCTGACAGCCCACTCTCTTTAGCAATCTGACTGACAGATTCATTGTTAGGCGGCATCATTCGTTGCATGATACGTTGCTTTAATTCTTTGTTCACTTGATTCATCTTCTCCCACCTCGTCCTCGTTCTCCTCACTATACGTTCTTATGAGGGGTACGACAACTATTCTGACACAGGGGGTGATCTGAACTATGATCTTCTCGTAGAAATTGATGCAATTGCAGTGGTACAGACAGCTCCGTAAAGGACGGCTGCAACCGAACATACTAAATTTTTGTTAGAAAAATGATAGTATCCCCTTTAAGTAGGCCGTGTTAAGAATTGACACAAAAGTTTACTTGAAGGGGATTTTTTCATGACTAAAATTAAGTATGGAAACAATCGGTTCACCTTTCATCGGAAGTCTAGCTGGCTTTGCTGCAGATGTCAGTTAGACCCGATGCTTTTTACGGAATTCGGACGGGGTAATGTGCAGCTTTTTGGCGAACAGCCTGCTGATGTAGGAACCGTTTCGATATCCGCATTTTTCCGCGATTTCCTCCAGGGTCAGATCAGATTCACGCAAAAGCTTGCCAGCGCGCTCCAGCCTAAGTGAAGTCAAGTATTCAAGAGGGTTCGTCTTATAGGCGGCGGCAAACCTTCTGGAAAATTGAACTGGCGTCAAACCGAAAGCGGCGGCAACGTTCAGCAAGCTGACTTCTGCGAAGGCTTGGCGTT
>NZ_JBFUIX010000410.1:0-1763 GCF_056401635.1 Paenibacillus sp. P4_E11
CATCTACATCTGCTGCCAAAGTGCTCCCTGATTTAAATTTCGCTGCAATGTCCCTGTAGAAGTCTCGAAGCAGAGGCGCGATGATCGACTTATGAATTTTGTTCTCCACCATATATTGATTTAAATAAGCAAATTGTTTTTGTAGATCTTCCTTGGAAACCTCCCTTTGCAGCCAAGCAAGACAATCAGTTAGTTTCTGCTGAAAGATTGCCTTTCTTTCATCTTGGTACTGGAAACGATGCGAGGGTGTCTTTACTACTTTCTCTACATGATAATAAAAATCCTCACTCACATCTTTGGCTTCCATGTATGCTTTTTTGATGGATTCCCAGCCACGTTGCGGTCCACCAAATGCTACGGATACGGGTTGATTCAAGTATTGATTCAAGTGGGTCACGAGCTGGCTGCCCAACGTTTGGCAAGCCTGCTCCGTGTCCATGTCGCTGCGATTATGGGCCCACGAAAGAAATCCGATAAAACGATTGTCGTATATATCCGTAGCTACACCCACACCAAAATTCATCAAAGTTTCTTCCATTACATTGGTGATGGCATATTTCAAGATGTTTTGGTCAGCTGCCGAATATTCATTTCGAAAGCTTTCATAATGGTTCATTTCAACAATAAAGCAGCAGTAATAGGCTTGGAAAAAATGAAATTGCATTCGGTTTGCGAAATCCGATGCCCGATGAGAAGGAATCTCGCCTCTTATCAGCTCGTTGAAAAACTGTTTGCGTACTCTGTATTTATTTTCTAGAACGGACACGTTTAATGATTGGAATTCCTCTTCTTTTTTCTTGAGCTCATCCAATATCCCGACTGCCTTGTCCAAAGCTCGTTCCAAATCAGCTTCCCTCAGTGGAACCTTAACAATGTATTCCAATACGTTGGCATGAATAGCTCTCTGTGCATATTCAAAAGAAGAATAGGCTGTCAAGAGTATATATTGGGTATGGGGAAGCGCCGGCTTTAACTGCTCAATCATGGAAATTCCATCCATTTGCGGCATGACGATATCGGAGATAATGATATCCGGTCCAAGCCTTAAGATCTCCTCAACTCCCTTCACACCGTTATTCGCTTTCCCGACTAAGCGGAATCGTTGTTCCTTATTCGAGAGCTCTCGAAAGAACAGCTCCAGTCTTTGAATGATCAGATCTTCATCATCAACGATGAAACAGGTGTAAGTTCTCACCCTCATGCATCTCCTTTAAATAGGCTCGCCGGGAATACTGCGCGGACACGGGTTTCTTTCTTCGGTGTGCTTATGATTTGCAGCCCAAACCGTTCACCATAATGAAGTCTTATTCGACCATGAATATTATTCAACCCGATTCTCTTCCTTTTCACTTCCAGATCACTCGATTCTGCATGTAAAATATGCTCTATTGTATCCGCTGGAATTCCCTCGCCTTGATCAACTACTTCTATCACGACGAAGCCGTCCTCCCTGTACGCATGAATGGTGATGGGACCTTCGATTTCCCCCCCGCTATACCCATGGAAGATACTGTTCTCCACGATGGGCTGCAGCAGCATTCGAAAAACGGGAAAATCCAATAACCCCTCTTCGATATTTTCTACTAAACTGAAATGCCGGTTATAGCGGATGTTCTGAATCGCAATATAGTCCGATACATTCTGTAATTCCTGACGCAGTGAAACTTTCTCCGAAGCGTCCGAAATCCCGTATTCCAATAATGAAATAAGGGAGCCGATCACCACATCCACYTTATGTAATTGCCCAAGGCGGATGACATTGC
>NZ_JBFUIX010000411.1:0-1761 GCF_056401635.1 Paenibacillus sp. P4_E11
GGTTATGTCGGCTTAGTCACGGGTGCATGTCTGGCGCATCTTGGTCATTCTGTCATTTGCGTGGACAGCTCCGTCGAGAAAATAGCCATCCTGACATCAGGCGGACTGCCGATCTGGGAGCAGGGTCTATATGAGCTACTGAACGAGGCAGTGAACCAGCACCGGATTCAATATACAACCGATATCCAAGTAACGGTTCAAACATCAGAGGTGATTATCATCTGCGTCGGTACTCCAATCGGTACGAACGGCGAAGCCGATTTGAATCCAGTATGGTCGGTTGTGGCTCAAGTCGCCCAACATTCCATCGGGGAGCAGACTCTGATTATCAAAAGCACCGTTCCTGTCGGTACAACGGACGAGATCGAGGCGTGGCTGGGGACGCAAGCTCGGAAACCACTCCTTGATGTGCTGCATAATCCGGAATTTCTCCGACAAGGTAACGCCATCCACGATTGCCTCCATCGGATCGCATTGTAGCGGGGTGCCGGACCGAGAAGGCCAGAAGCGTAATCACCGAACTGTATAAGGACATCCCTGCGCCCATTCATTTCTGCGAACGCCGCAGCTCTGAATTGATCAAGTATGCGTCCAATGCCTTTCTGGCCATGAAAATTTCCTTTATTAACATGATAGCCGACTTCGCGGAACTAGCCGGTACCTCAATCGATGACGTCTCTCAAGGGATTGGCATGGATCACCGAATTGGCGCGTCCTTCCTGCAGGCCGGGATCGGGTATGGCGGCTCCTGTTTCCCCAAAGACATTCAAGCCTTTCGAGCTATGGGAGAACAACGAAATCTCCCCCTCCCCCTTCTCGACGCGACTGAATCCATCAATCGTGATCGTCCGGATCGGTTGGTGGAGAAACTAATCCGAGCATCAGGAACGTTGAAGGGAAAACGTATCGCTCTCCTCGGCCTGACTTTCAAGCCGATGACTGACGATCTTCGAGAGGCGCCCTCTCTCGCATTCTGCAGATTGTGTCTAGAACACGGTGCAGACGTACATGCTTACGATCCTTTTGTACGCGAGTATCCGGTTAAGGAAGTAGTTTTGCACCGAGATCTATATGAAACGATTGATTCCTCGGACGCACTCATCTTCCTCACGGAATGGAAGCAGCTTCAAGACATGGATTGGCAACTCGTCAGCCATAAGCTGCGTTACCGGCTTGTAATCGATGGCAGGAATATGTTTACCCAAGCGAACATGCAACAAATTGCTGACATGTACGATCTCACCTACATCTCCATAGGAAGACCAACAATCTATCCAACAAAGGTCATGCAAGTCACCGATTTGAAGTAGCATTAACTCAATAGGCTGCCCTTCACGTAGTTATATCTACATGAGTGCAGCCTAAATATAATCACAAACACGAAGCATTTCCTCATAAATCTCACAGGATGGATCTTGCGGGATAACGCCAATATGGGTTGTTACAATGTTTGTGCCTCGCTCCATAGCTAAGTCCAAGACACGCATAGACTTCTCGATGTTTTGATGATTCACAGCTTGTCTTGGAACCCATGCCCGCCAACACTGAAGCAAAGTGCCGAAATCTCTAACCCGCTGGATGTGATATAGTCTCTCAGTTCTTTTTGGGTCACTGCACTTAGATGTCGATATTATTAGTTGAAATCTGAAACTAAGTTCACCAGCGGAGTTCCGGCTGAATCGTTTCCGCTCCACACCTGGATGGAAACGACGTCTTTTTGTGGTCTCGTCGAATGGTTGACCATCACACGCACCGTATAAT
>NZ_JBFUIX010000412.1:0-1757 GCF_056401635.1 Paenibacillus sp. P4_E11
AGTAACAACCTATTACGGCTGCTGGGTTTCCCCATTCGGACATCCCCGGATCAAAGCCTGCTTACGGCTCCCCGAGGCATTTCGTCGTTCGCCACGTCCTTCTTCGGCTCCTAGTGCCTAGGCATCCTCCGTGCGCTCTTACTTGCTTATCCTCGATTTTCCCGAAGGAATATCGTYTCCAAGCTCACAATTGCCACTAGATTGCTCTAGTTCTCGTTATCGTTTCGCTATCCAGTTTTCAAGGAACAACTTTATTCATTTGCCTGCATCACTTCAAGTTTTTCGAAGTGTATTTTAGCGGCAAGAAATATAATATCACATAGCCTAGCAGGATGCAACCCCTAATTCAGATAAAGTTTTATTGCCCTCCAACCTCACTCCAATACCTCTTGAAAAAGGCAAGCGTATCAGGCAAATGCTCCTTCCAGTAGCTCCAATTGTGCTCGCCTGGAAACTCCTTGTACGCATGAGGATAGCTTATGGAATTCAAGTACTGATGAAACCCGGTATTTAATGGGATCAAGGAATCCTCTGTGCCGCAGTCGAAATAAAGCTCCGGCTTTTCCCCACCCTTCAGTCGCTCAGAGGCCAACAACATCAAATCATACGAACTAGCATGAGGCCCGTTCACTGGACCAAACATCCGCGGAAAAGAAGAGCGAACAAAGTCTCGATAAGGCATTTGCCTAATGCTGCCCAGTGCTCCGGATAAGCTGGAAGCGGCACCGAATAAGGCTGGATGCTTTAACGCTAGTAAGAACGCACCGTATCCTCCCATCGAATATCCACTAATTACCCGACTCTCTCTCGTGCCCAATGTCCGGAACTCTTGATCGATGAACGGAATGAGATCATGCACCATGTATTGCTCGAAATTCCCTGTCCCATCATACCAATCTGCATAAAAAGTCCCTTGGCCGTATTCTCCATCGTTCGGCATCACCACTATACACTCTTGTAGTTCTCCAGTTTCCATGAACCGAGTCACGGTCTCCTGCGCCCCGGCGTTGTTCATCCAGCTTACTTCCGTTCCATTCATACCGTGCAACAGGTAGAGAACCGGGTATCGGCGGTCAGATTGCTCATAGCTCGGTGGCAGTACCACATAACATGTTTTACGACTGAATAAAGCTGCGGAGAAGAACGAAACCGGTTTGACCGTCACGTAGTAACACCCCTTACATCAGGAAAATTTGGACTCATTCGTCCATYATACCACCTTAAGCCACCAGTAGTTCTTGCACTTAGCGACCAATACCCTCTGTCTTTCTATATAACCATAATCATCCTATTCCACACAAAATGCTCCCGGGCGGGAGTCATCCATTATCAAACTAACTGGAAAACGTCATGGTAATTCGACTCATAACTRATTTTAAATGGTATTACAAGGAAAACCTCCCGTTAATTCTCGCCATATTCGATCCTGGGTGCCATATCGCCAAATTTAACTGGAGGAAATCCCGTTAGATTCGATATATACGCTAATGAAGTAATATTAACATGAGGTTTTCCAGTTAGATGTATCGGCCGCATCCCTGAAGAGAAGCCCGATGCTGTTCAGGGTGTACGAAGTGTATCAACAGTAAGCACAAGAAAAAACTGGCCAGTGCCCGGGTCCTTGGTCGTTGTATTCAGTTTATGTAAAAAAAGCCGAGCCTCTGCATTTCTGCAAAGACTCGGCTTTGTCCGCTTGGCAACGTCCTACTCTCCCAGGACCCTGCGGTCCAAGTACCATCGGCGCTGGAGGGCTTAAC
>NZ_JBFUIX010000413.1:0-1754 GCF_056401635.1 Paenibacillus sp. P4_E11
TCCGTCACCCATGCTGTGATTGTAAATCCCCGAATTTAGTGCATCCAGCAATGTGCTTTTACCGGTCCGTCACMCATGCTGTGATTGTAAATCCCCGAATTTAGTGCATCCAGCAATGTGCTTTTACCGGAATAACCCCCGCCGGTGATGACCGTCACACCATGTTTAATTCCCATTCCCCGCAAACCACAAATTTCAACTTCAACATCTTCCGGGGATGTAAAAGGCAAGGCACCCTCCAGTGGCCCGCTGTTGTCTTTATTTCTTGGCAGAATGCTGCCATTCGCAATAAACGCACAATACTCACTGGATTTCAGCCAATCCCGAATCATATTTTGTTTCTTTACGCATTCACAGGCAGCATTTAATTTGATGAGATCAAACTTGGCAATAAACTTCTCCACTTCTTTTGGAAGCATTTTGCAGAGCATGCGCATAGCTTTATCATTATTCCTGAATGGAAGTTGAACTGTAATCATTAGGCATAAATACCATTTTTCCCAGATGACCTCGACAAAGGATGCATTACGTTGCAACACCACATTGGTTGGACCGAAACAATAAAAAGCACCATTTTCTTTATCAGGTCGTGACCGGTTATAAATCAATTCATTTAATGCCTCAATATAATCAACCCATTCTCTTAATGCAAAATCTGAGAGGACAACTTGATCCCTATTTTCATCTACGCCAAGACGGTCAAAAGGTATTTTTATGGTGATGCATGGTTTATCCAGTGTGAGTTTATGTGTCCGTTCAATGCAATAGGCAACATCATTTTTCCAATAGGCTGCATCTTCATAAATAAAACTGTAAGATGACTGTCCGGATTGTAATGAGCGAAAATTTTGTTCTAGTCTTTTAATAAAGCATCATTCCTTTCATATTTGGAAAGCGGTGAATAAAGGGAAACCATGCCGAAGTTGAAACGATATCTCAAGAAGGGGGCCCCTTATCCTTTGGAACAAGGTAACGACAGAACGGATCAACCCCTAATATCCAGGTATGAGCCTGCTCAAACATAAACCGGCACGGTTTGAAATTTTCCGCGAAAAATGAATCCCATCCTAAGTAATTCAAGTTCTATACATATTCCCCCTAATAGAGTTCAGATCAATTTGTAAGACAAACGATTAGATTTAACCAATTTCAAAATAAAACCACTATTGTTGCCTTGACCAAACCTTTGCCCTAAAAAAATAACAGCCACTCCGTAAGTGGCTGTCATAGACAGGCAAGAAAGCTTAAACTTTCCTTCTGCCTAAATATAAAAGCCCTGAGAGTGAATCCTACCCTCAGAGCCTAGTGTATTCGTAAAAAAAATAACTAAAAAGCAACATGAGGATAAAACGTATTTTTTTTTGTTTTCATTGTCCTCACCTCGTTACCATTTATTTTTACAGCAACATAATCATAACATTAAGATTATGCACAATTTAGGGAAAGATTAATTATAATTAACTCGAACCCTGAAATAGGTAAAAGTGCCCCCGTAGAATGAAAACACAGGACACGATAAATAAGTTATACTAAGAATTTCACGCAGTTTCTTCAACTTTCTAAGCAGTTACTTTCCGTATTCATGTGCGTTATTTGTAGCAATAGGTAAGCATTTGATGCGATCTCCAGCTTTTCCCCTGCTCCACACGGAGCGTGCCAGTTTCCAAAGCACCCCGCGTACCATCTAAATGAATTTACTAGTTCATTAGCTCCTCGTTACTCATGGATATGGATATCTTAGATCGGTTCCAGAC
>NZ_JBFUIX010000414.1:0-1751 GCF_056401635.1 Paenibacillus sp. P4_E11
GTACGAGGAAATGAGCGCCATCCAGTATGCACATTGGCGAAGTAAAGGGTAGCCTCTCGGAAGAATGTGTGGTGAATAATGACATATTTTGATAGAATGTAACAGAAAACCGCGAATCGGAGGAATATAGTGTGAAAATCACGTGGGTGAACCATGCTTCTTTTATCCTGGAGCATGGTAACATAAGAATGATTACCGATCCCTGGCTAGAGGGGACCGCCTTTGATAACGGATGGGGGCTTATATCAGAAACAAGGCTACCGTATGAAGGATTTAAAGATATTACACATATTTGGTTCTCGCATGAGCATCCCGACCATTTTTCCCCGCCGTGCCTTCGAAAAATACCGGAGGCGTACAGGAGAAACATAACAGTAATCTTTCAAGGCACGATTGATCAAAAGGTGTATCATTACTGTAAAAACAATGGGTTTAAAGAAGTCATTGAATTAAAGAAAAGCCAATGGCATTATCTGCGTGACGATTTGAAAGTGATGTGCAACCCCTTTACTGGTGGCGATTCGTGGATCTGCATCAAGTCCGACACACTGACAATTCTGAACTTGAACGATTGCGTCATAACGAAACCTCGCCATGCGGAAGATATCAAGGCTCTTGTCGGGGATGTTGATGTGCTACTCACTCAATTCTCCTATGCAGGATGGGCGGGAAACAAAGAGGATGAACAAGCGCGTATAGATAGCGCAAAGGAAAAGCTTGAACGTGTAGCCCTTCAACTACAAGTATTCAAACCGACCTATACGATTCCTTTTGCAAGTTTTGTGTGGTTCTGTCATGAAGATAATTATTACATGAACGACCATATCAACAAGATTGATCACGTGTATGATTTTCTGTCAAACTCGGATACGAAACCCGTCGTTTTATATCCAGATGAAAAGTGGATTGTTGGGAATGACCATGATTCTGCCGGTTCGATCCAGAAGTATCAAGTGGATTATGAAACGATTGAGAACCAACCGGAGCTATCTCGATCAACCACAATAGAAGAAAAAGAACTCATCGATAATGCAGACAAGTATACCTACCAATTAAAAAAGAAAAACAATCGTTTACTGCTTTCCCTTTTCAAACGAACTAAAATTCATGTTGTGGATCTCGATAAAACCTACATATTGTCTTTGAAAAGCGGCTTAATTCCTTCTACCATTCTACCGGATGATTGTGACATATCATTGAAATCTGACGCCTTGAATTACAGCTTAAAGCATTTATGGGGCGGCGGGACGTTAGGAATCAATGGKCGTTTCCAAATACCGAAGAACGGGAAGTACTGGGGATATATGAAGTACGGCGTAGTTTCCGATTTAAACAACACAGGGAAAACGTTTGGAGTCGAGTACGTGTATAAATTAATTATGCGGAAGTTGTTTCATAAGGTTGAATAGAAATAAGCCCCTCGGGATAGAGGGGCTTTTGTGTTATTCGGATCCGAAGAACAAACCGCGTTCCTTCATTACATCGTACAATGCCATCATGTGAGGTTCAAGCCACTTCTGCCCTTCGGGATCGGCAGCGTATTGACTGTATAGGTAATTATGCTGGGCGGTTGCCCTGTAACATTTCTCCTTGACCTTTTTAGGATCAACAGCAGCTTTCATCTGCAATTCCAGTTTGGCCACATCATCACGAATCCGGTTCATCGACGTACACGGGCAGGCTGTTGGATTCAACTCGTTATGCCCAAGAATCTGCTTGATCGGAAGTACCGCCTTGACACTCAGAATGGC
>NZ_JBFUIX010000415.1:0-1751 GCF_056401635.1 Paenibacillus sp. P4_E11
TGTATTCCGATGGTTCGGTTGATCCCGTACGCGCTTGCCTGAATAGTCCACACTTCCGCAGCTTCACGAAAGAACATGCTTTTGCTGATCGGTGCATAGCCTTATTCCGCGAACGTTATGAGAAGCCAATGTTGGGCGGTTCATACGGCATTAATCTCGATTCCATCGAGGCGATCTGCAATCTGGACTCACTCGGCAATATCGGATCAGACCCTTACTGGAGCGACATCAAGGATCGACATCCGTATGATTTCGTGTATGAGGCAACCAAGCGTAATCTGGAAGTTTGTCAGAAATTCAAGGATCATAACATCTGGATTCAAGGGTATCAGACTCAGAAGGGGCGAGAGGAAGAGATCATTTGGGCGACGGATGCTGCTTATGATTCCATAGATTAACTCGCCTCGATTTAACGGAGCGGGTCTTTTTTTATAAACCCAGTGAACTTTTCTTTTGGACCGACTTCTAGAACGCTCTTTTGTTTTTCTCCCGTACAGGCACGCATAGGCGTACACCCACATACACTTAAAGAAATACTGTCGCTTGGGGTGATGCTGGCGTGCCTGGTTTCTTTACTGCGTTTGCCTTGTTTATCAAAGAATTATTGCTGCTTGTCTCTTATGTGAAGAACAATGCGTTCCCGCAGCCTCTGGCCGAAGATGATGAGGAGAAGCATTTGCGTCGCATGGCCGCAGGCGACCAGACATCGCGTAACTTGCTCATCGAGCATAACCTGCGTCTAGTTGCCCACATCGTCAAGAAGTTCGACAACACCGGAGAGGATCTGGAGGACCTGATCTCCATCGGGACGATTGGCCTAATTAAAGCAATCGAGAGCTTCTCCCCCGATAAAGGCACGAAGCTGGCTACATTTGCGGCCCGCTGTATTGAAAATGAGATTCTCATGCACTTGCGATCACTCAAGAAAACCCGTAAGGACGTTTCGCTGCACGACCCGATTGGGACGGACAAGGAAGGCAATGAAATCACTTTAATCGATATACTCGGTACGGAAGCCGACGATGTGGTCGACAAGGTGCAGCTTAAGATAGAGAAGTCGAAGATTTACAAGAACCTGGACATCCTGGATGAACGGGAGAAGGAAGTTGTAATTGGCCGCTTTGGCCTGGAGCACGGTGGTGAGGAGAGGACACAGCGGGAAATTGCCAAGGAGCTTGGGATCTCCCGTTCCTACGTGTCTCGGATTGAGAAGCGGGCTTTGATGAAGCTGTACCATGAATTTTATAAGGTGAAGCGGTGATACATTAGCTGATGAACACCACCGGGCAATTGGTGTACGGCGTGGAATCGCGGAATGTCGACTATGCCGGTGGAACATCGAGCGAGTCGATGGTTGTGCGGGTGAGCAAGTAAGGTGGAATCAACAATCACATGAATCAACCATACGAGCACTAGTCAATGGTGAGGCTGTTCCGAATGTCGCGAGAGCGACTAAGGGCAGCTTTTTCTTTTATGGTACATAGTTTCGGTTTACAGTCCATTTGCAGACTAAGCTGGTTCACGGTATTTTGAAGATACAAAGAATGGCTATCCGGTTCTGTAAAAGCCAGCCTCCACGAAGATCTCCTGCGGCGACTTGCCTTATTGATATGCATTTAAGGCCGATAACTTAAAAGCAGGCACATATCTTATGGACTTCTCCGATACGTGTAAGACATTCGGATTAGCCTCCAATTGTCTCATTTGATGCTTCGTAATACGATGTTTGATCAAGATTGATACGCGTACCG
>NZ_JBFUIX010000416.1:0-1750 GCF_056401635.1 Paenibacillus sp. P4_E11
GTTTGACACTATTGCTCCCAGAATGAACCAGGTTGTTAACGGTCGCAAATACGGAATCATTGTTATAGCTGACCCAACCATCCGGCTTGCCGTTAGTCGCTTTCTCCAAACCTCCGTTAAAAAGGATATTATCCGCTTTACCCGCCGCGCTTATCATTCTAACCGGAATGAATGCGTTGCGAGTAACTCCATCCTTAGTCACCGTGACCTTAATGTTCGTACTGCCCTCGCCGACAGCCGTCAGCTTGCCCGCTCCGTCGACCGTGACCGTATTGGTATTGCCGGATTCGTAAACAATTTGTGCTGTGGCCAAATCCCCTAATCCACCATCGGTCATCTTCCCGTTCACCGTAATGGAATCCGTATCCCCTACGGCAAGCTTTGATTTTCCGGATGTTAATCGGAGCGAAATACTTTCTAATACATTATCGAATTGCTTAAGCGTGAGTGTAATCCTCTTGGGCCCAAGACGCCACCCTTCAGACTCAGCTTGCTTAACCTTCGATACCAGCTTCAATTCACGAATGCCGGAGGACAGATGCAACGTCTTGGCGATCGGCAGCGTATCTCCTCCGCTGTTCCCATAGAAATTCATCGTTCCGATGGAGTTGCCGTCCAATGATACGTCCGCTATACCTCCGGCCGCGTTAGTTCCTCCCTCGATTCTCACCTCATATTGCCCGGCCAGTTCTACGGGAAGCTCGAACACGGCGAATTGGTCCGGACCCGTGCTCTCAATTATCCTGGCATCACCGTATGTGCTTTCCGTTACACCAGGTGAAAGACTTGACAATTTCAAACCGGCAAAAGGGGTGCTGACCGGTGTAGACATCACGAAGGCCGCATCGTCAATATAAGTGACGCCTGTATTCGCAGCACCCTGATACTGCAGGATCGTAGCCGTTACGGCACCGACTGGCGCCTGCATCATCAGTTTCTGTTGTATCCATGTACCTCGCTCAAGATTATCCTGTGTTTTGACGGCAATCCGTACATTGCTGCTATTCCAAAACTCCAAATATAGAGAAGATGCTCCGCTTTCATTAAAGGAGTGAAGGGTCGCCGTGTATATGTTGCCTACTGTGACGGGAATCTTAGTGCTTCGCACTCCATTTGCGCCTTTGCTAGTAAGTTTTACGCTAAGATTGCCGCTATAGACCGGACTGCTCACGGACTCGAACACACTTGCGGCTTGGAACGCAGACCAACTGAGGGGCTTCCCGTTGGTACCTTGTTGTTCGAAGTCTCCATTAAGCAGCAAACTGTCGGCTACTGCCGCATTGACAACAGAGAAGGAGCCTGGCCATGAAAAGGAATTGGCTAGTAGGCAAACAAACAAAAGCACGGATACCCATTGTCGCCGTTTCAACTTGTTGAACATGTAAATCCACCTCATTCATAATAAAGTATGAACTCTTAACCTTTCACTGCTCCTACAAGTTGACCATGAATGAAATACTTTTGAACGAAAGGATACACGATAATAATGGGTAAAATCGTCAGCATTAACGCAGCCATTTTCAAATTATTCGGATGAATTATCGTCTCGTCGCTGATTAGTGACTTTTCCATCTCCGAATCAATCAACTGTGCGCTAACCAGTATGTCCCTTAACTGAAACTGCAATGTCCACATTTTTTTATCACGGATGTAGATCAATACGTTGAACCACTCATTCCAATAAGCCACTGCACTGAACACGACAAACGCCATAGTCATCGGCAGAACAAGTGGCAGGATAATATTGATG
>NZ_JBFUIX010000417.1:0-1737 GCF_056401635.1 Paenibacillus sp. P4_E11
CGCTTACCCTTGCTCACGATGCCAATCATCTCGGCCCCTAACTGCATGACCAGCAAAATAACCGCAACTAACACTATCGTGACCCACAAGGACGTTTGCGACAGCAGAATCGCGCAAACCCCGAAGAACAAGGAAATGCCGTATATAATAAGGACGGTTTTGCGATGGCTGAAGCCAAACTGCAGCAAGCAATGGTGCAAATGATTTTTATCCGCCACCGAAATCGGTAATTTGTTCACTTTCCGGCGTACGATAGCGAAGAACGTATCGGATAGTGGCACACCTAGAATTAAGAGCGGAACGATAAAGGAAACAACAGTCGCTTGTTTGAAGCCCAATACTGACAATGTAGCCAGGCTGAATCCAAGGAATAGTGCGCCTGAATCACCCATGAATATTTTGGCCGGATGGAAGTTGTAGAACAGAAACCCGATAATGCTGCCCAAGAGCAGCACACTTAACACGATAACGGTAGGATTGCCCATAATAATCGCCATTACGAGGATGGTGCCCGTCRCAATCGCAGATACACCACCAGCTAGTCCATCCAAGCCGTCAATCAAATTGACCGCATTGGTGACACCGACAATCCACAGAATCGTAAGCGGAATGCTTAACCACCTAGTCTCGAATGAATCGCCGAATGGCAAGTTCAGCAAGTCAATCTGGATATCCCCGTAGAACACGATAATCAGAGCAGCTACAACTTCTGCAGCTAATTTGATCCGAGGCGACAAGTCAAATCTATCGTCCAAAGCCCCGACCAGTACGATGATGGCACCGCCGATCAGCAAGGCTGAAGCTACTTTTACATTATAATCGTCGATAGCGGGAGCAATAACGAAGAAAGCTCCAACAAATGCAATGAATATGGCTAATCCACCCAAACGCGGCATAATACGCGTATGTACCTTACGTTGATTAGGTTTATCCACAGCGCCGACGAAGAAGGCAAATCGTTTCACGACTGGAGTCATGCACACAGCAAGTAAACAGGCAGCCAGAAACCCGATTCCATAAAGAAACACCATTTGTCTTCTTACACCCCCTGTTTCTATTGTGTGTTTCATGAAGGCGATCGTGAGCAGACTTATGCCTAGAAGGCCAACGGACACATTATACTCCCTGCCGAATAGAAACACCACAGCTAAAATTGGGAAAATAAGCGGTTATTAGGTAGTTTTCTCGCTAATTCTCAAGGTTTCTGAACATTATCCTTCTCACGGATCACTTTCACTGCGAATTTCGGCAAGGCAAGCATTCTTTTGTACCGTTTCGGTTCTTTGAGCAGCCGATAAAACCATTCGAGTCTCAATTTTTGGAACAAAACAGGTGCTCGCTTGGACTTGCCGGAGATTACATCGAAGCTGCCGCCTACCCCGATCATGACCGGGACCTGAAGCTGCTGCTTGTATCGGTCGATCCAAGGCTCTTGACCTTCCACCGATCGGCCTACGAGCAGTAAATCCGGAGCCGCTTCACGGATGTCCGCTACAACTTCGTCATCCTGCTCGGGTCCGAAGAATCCGTCACGAACCCCGACGATGTTAAGCTTAGGATACTGAGCGGCAATCCGCATGGCAGCCTCGCGAATAACTTCCGGCGCTGTCCCTAACAGGAACACTTTCCATCCATATTGTTCACCGACAGCAAATAACTTATGAATCAATTCGATGCCCGGAACACGCTCTGCAACCGGATTGCCTATATAGGAAGCAGCCCATACAACACCCGTAC
>NZ_JBFUIX010000418.1:0-1714 GCF_056401635.1 Paenibacillus sp. P4_E11
ATTACAATCTTTGAATCAACCAATAAAATGCCAGCACAAAAATAAGACAAGACGTTGAAATCATCATTTTACGATACCACGGAAACCTTTGCAGCCAAATCAAGAGGGGCAGTAATAAGCATAAGACCATCAGTTGGCCCGTTTCTACACCTAAATTGAACGTCAGGAGCGTGCCAATCAGATTGCCCTTTGGAAGTCCTGTTTCAGCCAAAGCCCCGGCGAAGCCCATACCGTGAATCAGGCCAAATATGGCTGTCATTACCCACCGCCATTTCGCCTTTTGAACAAACATATTTTCCACGGCCACGTAACAGATCGTCACCGCAATCAACGCTTCGACCCAAGACGAGATGACATGGATGACGCCCGACGCCACCAAGAATAGTGTAATGCTGTGGGCGATTGTAAAAGCAGTAACAATTTTCAAAGCATCCTTGAAGCGAGATGCGATTAATACTAAGGATAACAAAAACAGCAAATGATCATAACCTGTCAAAATGTGCTCGATTCCAAGCTTAAAATATTTCCACAAAACAGCGCCRATCTTAGGCTGGGGAGGGTTGGTCTGACTATCTCCTTTAGTGCTATCAATAGTATCCTGCTGGTTATGCTGGGGAAGGTTGATCTGAATATCTCTTTTAGTGCTATCAATCAAATCCTGCTGGACATATTCCCCTGCATGGACCAAGAGTCCACTCGTATGAGCAGGCACATCGTCAAACGCCAGATTGTAATGAAGATTACATTGTTCGATCACTTTATCGGCAGTAAACTTCAGATGAAATTCCACGCCTCTTAAGGTACCCTTATTCGCCATGTTCATCGAAAGCAATTCCATCTTCAAGGGCTTCGAATCCGCATCTATGCGAAGACCTTTCTGTAGATAGGATTCGATTTTTTGTGAGAACTGTTCCTCATTCACAAGATTATCCAGGTTGGTACCGAATTGTGGGAACAAATCTAATTGATCAAGAAAAAGTTCATATTGAATCTCGTTCTCTTCAATGTTTAATACCGAGAAACCCATACTTCCGGAATGGGCAAGTGAAGTTGTGGTAGTCCCAAAAAATAATAAGATTATGATTATGATAAAGGACAGGAATGAACGCTTCTTCATATCGGGACCTCTTTTCATGAAATGCATGTATATTTACAATCTGCGAGCCGGTATCCCGATGCAGAGCGAGGAATTGCAGCTTTAGTACACTCTTGGTACCATTAATCGTCCAAATCGATGAGGGGGAGACAATTGATCTCCCCCCGTTTCATTACCGATTCATCCAAATGTGATCAAATAATGCTCTACTTTTGTGTCAATAAATATTGAGCGTCTCGCAGCAAATAGGTTGCCGCTTCGCTTGAAATGTGTTTCCCGTTTTGCGCCTCTACCTCGTTCACAAAGCTCTTCAAATTGTTGTTCGCCAATTTGGCCTGCAGGCTGTTGGCAATTCCCGCATTGTCGATCCATTTGGCATCAGCAAAGTGTGTTACCAGCGCCTTCAAGGAATCAATACTGGCCACCGTCTGGAATTGAACGGTCTTGCTTCCCACATTGCCGGCCATGTCGCTGGAAGTAACAATAAGGGTATGCTGACCGAGCGGCAACTTATAGAGCGGGATCGCCGTTCCGATTTGGTAAGAATACGTATCCAGCGTCACCGTCGTCTTGCTGCTGTCCACACCCGACAAGTTATCCGTCCATGCAATCTGAGGC
>NZ_JBFUIX010000419.1:0-1691 GCF_056401635.1 Paenibacillus sp. P4_E11
GGTTATGGTCTACCATAGGTATCCTCCTATCTTTAGTGCCGCGAAGTTTCTCAATATTCACGAATGTTCATAACTCTGCTCGTTTATTCCACGCTGTTTTTACAGTAATTTCCGCATCCACTTGGGCATCATATGTGATAGTTGTTATAGACGCCAAACAGTTATTGCAATGTACCGTTGCTTCAAATCCCTTGCGTACTTGAAATGATTCAATTACCGCTTTTCCTCCACAAAATGGACAGGATTTCAATCTCACTATGTCATCCATCAACAGTAAACCCCAACCAATACGCCGTAACAGTACGAGTCGCATGTGTTGTACTGCATCTGGTATGCGCTTTTCGGATGCAGTTTCCCGCCGCACCTCATGCACCGGGTTATGTCCTCGCCCGTCAAGTTGTAATTCTTCTTGGCTTCCTTTTTCCACTTTCGGATTTTCATGAGAACACCGCCTATTCATAGTTTTGCTAGATTTTGATCTTGCCGCAGGCCCGCGTCCCGACCGAATTACCCAGTGAAACGGGGGCCGTACCCGGGGGTCCACCCCGTAGGGGCTAAGATACTGATTTATGTTCCTCTTGTCTGAGTCCGACCCAGATGTCTTCAACCGTCTTCTTGGTAAGCGCTAGAACGTCATGGACAGGCAGTTTGTCAGTCTCTAGCAGGCCAAGAATAGCGRCTTGCAGCAACTTATGGTTATCGATATTCATTTCGATTCCTCCAAGTGTCGTTTATACCGGATACCCTCCGGTGTTTGATCCAAGAAATAGTGACAAGCGATACACGAATCCAGGAGGTCCGCTGCCGTTGTACGATGGTTCAAGCGCTTCCGTGAGGTGATATGTGCCTTATGGATGGCGGGAGCGCCTTTGCAACGCTCCCTCACTTCACAGAATCCACCACTACGGGCTTTAACTTGGTCCCGAACCCTCTGGGTTATCGCGCCTTTCTGTGCTTGTGTGAGCTTAATACGGACGCTGTGGAGCTGCTTCTTTTTGCTATAGTCGCGTACTGGCTGATTCGCTAAATTGATCATGATGCTTTGTGTTCGTCTAGCAGAGCGATTAATTTGTTTACATCCGACTTTCTCACTTCCTCAAACTTGCCAACCCGATAACCTAAGTGGTCGCTGATTCGATCAAAGCTGCCTTTTAGCAATGATTGACTATGTTTTGCGTAAAGCATCTTTCGTTGATTATCAGTAATACCATCGCCAGAAGCCGCTTGTTGACCTGTTGGCTCGTTATTTGTTGTAGGTGTACTCATGGGTTGAGTGGACTGATTCGGCTTGTTAGGCTCTCTGTGGTTGCGCTCGTCAACACTCTCGTCACCTTCTGGATCGTCACCAGTCGGAATCATGAAGGCTTTCATCAGAGCATATTTCTGGCAACCGCTGATTGCTTTGAATATGGCCTTGTCACCAACGTCCTGCCCTTCACCGCTCATGGGAACAACTAAGCTTTCTCCGGTTTCGGCATCCATGAAATTAAATTCCATGTCCACGCGGTAGATGTACTCCGTATTGCCGCTCTTGGTGGTCGTATTCCTCAACTCTTTGTTGACCACACCGGGCATCATAATCACATTCCGCTTCGAGAGCTCGTCCCGTACTTTCTCGTTTACATCCGCTTCTGTTGCATATTTGTAGTTGTGGAATTTATTGTGGCCGCGCTTCTGGATGTACTGGACTT
>NZ_JBFUIX010000420.1:0-1678 GCF_056401635.1 Paenibacillus sp. P4_E11
TCATTACCCCGCAAGGAGTTTCAGCCCGTTGTCGCTTATATCGATTCGCTTTGGATAGAGCATCTCAAACCTTACTTCAAGCTCGAATCGTATAATTTGAGCTGGGACGACGGTCTCATTCCGCCATGCGACCTTTGGGTGTTCCCTTCCCAGGAAGGTTGGGATTTCCAGAAGCAAGTCCCGGTGTTGACTGCGATCCATGATTTGATGCACCGCTATGAGAGCCGGTTCCCTGAAGTATCGGAGGCCGGTGAATTCGTCGCGCGAGAGACGATATACCACAACATTTGCCGCTGGAGTGCAGGTGTGCTTGTCGATTCCGAGATCGGACGCCAGCATGTTCACGAGTCGTATGGCCTGCCGATGAATAAGATCTTCGTGTTGCCATTTCTACCTCCCGGATACGTGAATGTGAGTGAGTCGACGGCGCCCCAAGACTTCGATCAGCTTACACTCCCCCGGAAGTATATCTTTTATCCCAGTCATTTCTGGAGGCACAAAAACCATATACGCCTGATTAGAGCGGTCAAATCGTTGTCGGCGGAATTGCCCGACATCCATCTAGTGTTCACCGGGATGGAGAAAGACGGGCTCAACGGAATTATCAAATTGATTCAACGACTGGATATGCAAGACCGTGTGTTTATGCTAGGGTATGTGCCCAACGCGTATATCCCCGAGTTGTTCAAGAGGGCGCGGGCGATGGTGATGCCCACCCTCTTCGGGCCGACCAACATTCCTCCCTTGGAGGCATTCGCTCTTGGTTGTCCAGTGGCCGTTTCCCGGATTTACGGCATGCCGGATCAGGTCGGAGACGCTGCCCTGCTGTTCGATCCGGAATCGATCGAAGAGATCGCTGCTTGCGTGAAGTTATTATGGACGGATGACCTGTTATGCAGGGAGTTAGTCCGGAAAGGCAAGGAACGGGGGGCTCAATGGGGACAACGGGAGTTTAATCGAACATTTCTGAACATCATCAGGGGACTAACCTCCTGAATCCGAGAAAGGGGAGGACGATATGGAACGAGAGTATGGATTGTTTGGGAGCTTCGCTTCTTGGTCGGAAGCCATGAAGTATAGCTTCGATGACGACCCCATGATTTTTCTGGAGAAAGTCAAATCGGCTATTTTGAAAGTAAAGTCAGGGGAAGCGGTATTCGAGCGAGACTCAGTGCTCTTCGATAAGATCGAGCATTCTTATCCGCTGCTCGCCTATTTACTGATGATCGCGACCGCCTCCGGGAACAAGCTTAACGTTTTGGATTTTGGCGGTTCATTGGGCTCCTCATACTTCCAATGCAGAGGCTTTCTGAAGCATGTACCAGAAGTGAAATGGAATGTCGTCGAGCAACAGCACTACGTTGTGTGCGGCAGGGAGGCCGTTCAGGACGATACGCTGCGATTTTTCTACACCGTTGAAGAGTGCAGGGCTGCCACTAATCCTACGACCGTTATTTTGTCTGGCGTCCTGCTCTGCCTCGAAGACCCACATACGTTCTTATCGGAGCTGATGGGGTACGGGTTCGACTACATTATCGTGGACCGGACGCCGTTTCTGCCCGAGGAAGACCGGCTAGCGTTATATGTGATTCCACCGCAAATTCATAAAAAGATCGCCCCGACGTGGCTGATCAGTCAGAAACGTTTCATGAGCCTCTTTGAAGGAAAGTATGAGCTG
>NZ_JBFUIX010000421.1:0-1655 GCF_056401635.1 Paenibacillus sp. P4_E11
ACGTATGTGTTACTTTCAATTAACAACGGCATGGGTTCATTTAACGCCTCGTTGTTGACGATTACTTTCACACTGTTAGAAGGATTAATTATAGACGCCGCTAACACATGACCAGAACTTAATAGTAAGATACAGATAAAAAAAAGAGCTGCCTTCCGAATAGTAACCCCTCCAAAATTTTCAAAATGTATACTTACGATATCATTATTAATTGTAAAATTCTAGTAGTCATTCCGGTTGCCATGCTTATTGTAAAAAAAAAAAAAAAGAGCCTGCCGCTGATGAACTGGCAAACCCCTCTTGATCACTACCCCAAACCAATCTCAACCCAACCTCCTGCAGGTAATCGCTGTAATCGACTTCAAACAATCCATTCCCCATAGAGACGAATGGCCTCTCTTCTCCATCCACCAACACGCGGGACGGGACCGTCTCCGAGTGAAAAGCAAACCGCCCGCCTTCCTGAAGACGAACGATCGCCGTGTTCCCGCGGTTACGTTGATCCAGAACAGAATGACGGAGACATATTTGTTGGTCAACCCCAACGGGGACACCCCGCCCTCGACCATTGGCACAAGCAAGAACAGCTTGTATTGCTCGGGCTGCAGGACGAACGGAAAACCTTCACCAACTTCCAACACCCGGCTTTCCCGAGAGAATTGCTCTAAAGCACGACGCGCCCCGCCGATAATCCCGGCACATCCGCTCTCGATACGACGCCTTGCCGCTCGCCGCGTAATGTCCTGGTTGAACTATCGTGCCCGTTAAGGGTTGACTTCATTCCTTCGAAATACCTAGAGGATTAGGGTCAATAATCGTATATCATCTAATTCGCTCCTCTTCTCCTTATCAAACGAGAAGCGCCAGGTCATCTTAAAGTGGGCTTTATTTTCAGCTACTCATTTTTGGATGTTTTTTATTACGAATATACCGCTCGATGTCTATCCTTTGAAAGCCTCGGTTGGAGAGGTCTTTGACGAGCACACTATTGTTGACCATGTCGGCGACAGAGTGGCTGTCGGAAGAGACAAGCATTGGGATACCCTGCTCCGCTGCCATTCGAATGATCGGTTCGTCGACAGAATTGTACCGAACGTTTATCTCAAGGATTTTACCAGACACTCCGATAAGATCAACGAGTTCTTTAATCGGGAGCTGACGGCTCTCAATGCCGAAACCTTTGAGTTCAGACAAGGGATGGGCAATAATGTCCACCAGCGGGTTATCCAGCATACGGCGGAAGGAGACGAACCAATGTCCCGCAATCTCGTTTCGGGAAATGTGGGCATCGTTGGTCTTGGAGTAAAATCCTTGGGGCTTGGGTATGCGGTGAAATGAACCGAGGATAAGATCCACGAGTGGGAGGAAGGACGCATCGGCGTCGATATCCCCGTCCAAGGTTAACACTTTGGCTTCGATGCCTGAATAGACTTGGATTAAACCGCGGAATTTGGTCTTTAGCTGTTCTAGATGCTCTGCATAGTCCGGCACCCAAGCGCTTGTCCTCCAAACATGGTCTGTGATCGCAACTCCCTCGTACCCCAGCTCGACAGCAGTCTGAATCATTTCTTCAGGCGTATTTTTCCCGTCAGAATAGTTAGAGTGTGTATGAAGATCCATCAGCATTATAGAAAACCTCCTTCCAATGCCGAACC
>NZ_JBFUIX010000422.1:0-1644 GCF_056401635.1 Paenibacillus sp. P4_E11
CTCATTGGACTGTTTCATAACCATTTGGATGAAGGCAAGAACACTTGCAACGGACACTTCACTAGAAATCTCGCCCCTTTCCTTTCCTTCCTCTATAAGTTGAATAAATAAGGGGACGACCCGCTTCTTGTACTGCTCCTCCATATATCGGTATACTTCACGGTCTTCAATAACTAATTTCTGAATAAGACTTGGTGGCATCACTGCATACGATTTTTTCTCCTGAAACATAATAGTTTCGATTTTGTCCTTTAACGAATTTTCTTCCTTCATGTAGTTTTCTAATTCCATTATAGAATGGTCGACGTAAGTTTTGAATACTTCGTCGAGCAAAGCTTCCTTACTTCCGAAATAATTATAGATCGTCACCTGCGATATGTTGGCCTGCTTAGCTATGTCCACAATTCTAATTTTTTGGGGATCGGATAATTGCAGCAATTCCAAGGTTGTACTAATGATTTTCCCTTTGATCCTACTCGCTCTTTTCTCAAAACCGTTCATTCTATCCACCCTGATCTATGTGTATTTTGTATTTCATGAAATATTATTATAAATATATTTCATAAAATCATTGACGAAGTTATAGCTCAGGTATATTATAACATATGAACTATTATAGATATAATATTTCATATCTCACTTCAAATCGGAGGTGTCGGCATGTTAACTGTACATCAATTGACTAAGAAATTTTCGAACGGGAAAGGAATTTTCGATGTGTCTTTTTCGGTTAAGAAAGGTGAGGTTTTTGGATTCCTCGGTCCGAATGGAGCGGGAAAGTCGACTACAATTCGGCACATTATGGGATTCATGAAGCCGGATTACGGATTCGTGAAGGTAAATGGCATGGATACCTGGAAGGATCATGGCAAAGCACAAGCCAGCATCGGATACTTACCGGGTGAGATTTCTTTTATTGAAGGGATGACAGGTAAAACTTTTCTGGATTTCATGGCTGCCATGCAAGGTGTAAGAGATATGACCAAGCGTAACCAGTTAATCGATCGCCTGCAATTCGACGTTCAGACGCCGATCCGGAAAATGTCCAAGGGAATGAAGCAAAAGGTCGGTATTGTCGCCGCATTCATGCATGACCCTGAAGTGATCGTGCTGGATGAACCAACATCGGGTCTGGACCCGCTCATGCAGAAGGTGTTTATTGATATCGTTCTGGAGGATAAGGCCAGAGGGACAACCTTCCTGATGTCCTCCCACAGTTTCCCGGAAATTGAACGCACGTGCGACAGGGCTGCTATTATTAAAGATGGTATCATCGTCGCCGTGAAGGATATCCATGAACTGCAGTCCATGCAGCGCAAGCTGTTCGATGTCATCTTCACCAACAAGGCCGATGCCTTATCATTCCTGAATTCTGGCTTGCAGATCGAATCTTGCGAAGCGGAGCGTGTCAGGGTCGCCGTCCAGGGCAATTATGACAAGTTCATCGAGGAAACAGCCAAGTACCCAGTACGTTCAATCGATATATTCAGCCAAAATCTAGAGGATATATTCATGGACTATTACGATCGGAAAGGGACGATGAAATGAACGGCACCTTATATAAGCAAATGATGAAAGTGAACATGAAGGGATTCATGAACTACTCCTTCGGATCTGCGTTCTATATTCTGCTCATGTTCTGGC
>NZ_JBFUIX010000423.1:0-1643 GCF_056401635.1 Paenibacillus sp. P4_E11
ATCCGCTTGTCTCAATGCCGTATTAAGATCGATCTTATCCGCCAAGTAGTCGCGGAATTTTTGCTGTCCGATCTTTTTGGCATTCGATTCATAGATGGAGTAAAGCGGGCTGGGAGAGACGGTGCTTTTGAATAATGCCTGTACATTTTTTCCTTTTAAATAAGGGACATCGGCACCGAATTGTTTTTTCATCTCATCGCTTATTAATGGAGACATTCTTGCAGTCTTTCTTGCGCTAAGCAGCTGTACCTCGTCTGAAGTCACTACTTCAAGCACTTTCATTGCTTCATCCAGATGTTTGGTCGTTTTGGCTATGATCAAGTTGTGACTATCGAGCTTTCCGGAAATGTTCGGTTTTTCTTTAAAGCTTGGATACTGGGCGATATCCCAATCCACAGCGTTTGCTGCAGTGCCGATTTGAGCCATCAGATTCGTGGAGGCGAGCATGGCCACATTTTTTTCTTTGATAAATAGATTGCCTCCCGCTGCAGCTGAAGGTTCAGCAGCTGGCTGTGCATTTCCCGGGATTGTCAAAATTTTCTTGGTCATTTCGAATACTTGTTTCCATTTTTCGTTATCGACACTGGCTTTGTTCGTTTTTCCATCAACATAGGCTAGGGACAACGGAAAGCTCACAACATAACTGCTAGCCGGGTCCAAACCTCGATATTGAATAGTTCCATCTTTTCTAGTAAGTTGTTGTCCCAACTCAATCGCATCGTCCCAAGTCATGCCGTCTTTCGGATAGCTTTTTCCGAATTTATTAAAGATTTCTTTATTATAGTACAAAGCATTAAACTGCATAGCGTAAGGAAGTCCCCACAACTCACCTTTATCCGATTTAAGCGCGTCGATCGTCACGGGATCGAAGCGATTCAAATTATTGTTAGATTTTTTGATCTGGGGATTGATATCTAAGAGAAGATCCAGCTGCTTTAAACCGTTAATGCCAGAGTTCGGAGTAAGTAAAATATCGGGTACATTCCCCGCTGCGATTTGGCTATCTAACGTTACATCTGCAGCAGGACGTACAATTTTCAATGTGATTGCGGGATATCTCTTTTTCACTGGTTCAGCGATCAGGGTTTGAAAGTCCTCGTCATTGATCTCCGCCCCATTTTGAAACACGGTTAATGTCACTGGAGTGGGAGTGGCAGTGGGAGCGGGAGTTCCTGATGCACTATTCTTGTTCGAAGTGCTTGTATCCGTACTTGCCATTCCRCAGCCCGTTACCGTCAGGATAATCGATAGTCCTATAATTAATTGTTTAAACATGTTGTACCTTCTCCCAATTCGTATTTTTGTAAACAAAGGATATACATGTATCCAAATGCCTGCCTTAGGTCAATTGTAGGGGAGTCATATCAAATGAGACTGTGTTTTTTATTAAATCTGCATTAAATCTCTGCTCAACTTGTCTATTTGATATATAAAAGTGTTCAGGAGAAAATGTAACGTTCAATAATCTTCGCCACTCCGTCTTCGTTATTAGGAGGAGCGACGATATCGGCTGCCTTCTTTACAATTTCTTGTGCATTACCCATAGCCACCCCTAGACCGGCGGTGCGAATCATCGGAATATCATTGAGACTGTCGCCGATAGCCATGACTTCTGACATTGTAATGCCGAGCAGCGCACACAC
>NZ_JBFUIX010000424.1:0-1638 GCF_056401635.1 Paenibacillus sp. P4_E11
GAGTACAAGACCGCCATGCCAACAACCGGAACCTATTACGAAGGAAGCATCGTCTGGAACTTGTCACCAAGCATCCAAGGAACAGCCGGGAGCCGCTATGTGGTCAACGGGTGGAGACGCATCACAACAGGCGTCGGCAATGTGCTCAATACCGATTGGGTCGAGATGCGTACACAGACAGGGACATGACTGGTATGAACCTGTAAGGAGGGATGTTATGACATTAGCACCATGGCCCAAAATGAAGCGTTCCTTGCCGACTAACGTCCAGCGTGAGTTTCGGGGAGTGAATCGGTTAGATCCGCTAACCATCGATGACCGATTCTCCTCGGATCAAGAGAATGTCACGACAGCAGATTATCCCGTTATGAAGACAAGGCCTGGTTACACGGTTCTGGGATCGACGCTGCCAGGGAGGATAACAGGGCTGTACCCGTGGAAGAACACCGAACTACAGGCCACAAGCAACGGGACATGGTATAAGTATTCCGGTGGATCTTGGGGCGCTGTATCGGGCGGTACGGGGTTCAGTACAATAGCAGAATGGTCATTCAGTAACTTCGGTGGTGGATTCTCTGGAATCAACCTAATCGGTATGAACGGAGTCAATGCTCCACAGCGGTACGATGGATCGACCGTACAGCCATTGACCGGAGCTCCAGCAGCTGGAGACTTCGTTGACACCTTCCAGGACCGCGTATGGTGCGTCTCAGTTCAGAACGGGATTAAGAATCAGTTGAACTTCTCCGAGTTCAGGATCGCAACGAACTGGACAACAACTAGTGGTGCCGATAGTGATCCTGGATTCATCATCGTAGAGGACAATCGCGGCGAACCGATCAGTGGGATTCACGCCGGGAACTCGCATATGACCATCTTCAAGCCCAATAGTATCTATGAGCTGTACGGATATAATCCGAATGACTTTCAGCTTATTAACGTGACGCAAGAGGTTGGACTAGTGTCAAACCAAGCATGGACTACGGCAAAGGGGATTCAGTACTTTGTTCATACCTCTGGGATATATCGTTACTCTGGCGGGACACTTCCGGACGAAGAGTTCTCTAGGCCCGTACAAGAATATGTAACACGAATAACGCCAAGTGCTACAGCTAAATGCTGCTGTGGAACTGATGGCGTTTTTGTTTGGTTCGCATTGCCGATAGACGGATCAACCGAGAACAACATTCTGATAGAGTACAACACCGAGTTCGGTCTATGGGCAGTATGGCGAAATTTCGCTCCAACGCATATGACCAACGTAAACGGATCGTATTACATTGGAGGGGTAGAAGGTCAGGTAAGGCTAATAGGAGGCGTAACGGACAACGGAGTGCCTATTAGCGGATACTATACGACCAAGGTGTTCGGAGCTGGCTCGTTTGCTCAGAAGCTTAGATGGAAGCGAGCCTGGGCAAATACAGTTGTACCACCAGGATCAACATTAACCGCATCGCTGTCAGGAAATGCAGACCGGACAACCGGATTCACGCTCGCACAGAACTTCCCGAACTCGACGGAGCTCAATGCGAATCGCGTGATCATTCCGACCAACGCCGCCTATCACTCCAATTACGTCACACTGCGGTTCAATTTTACGGGTCCGGTTACAGTGAAGGAAATCACGTGGGAGCAAGA
>NZ_JBFUIX010000425.1:0-1622 GCF_056401635.1 Paenibacillus sp. P4_E11
GGGCTAGCCTTGGCGATAAGCGATGTGTTTCTGATCGGTACGATTCTGGTCATTACGGCGATACCGTTCATATTCCTGCTGCGCAAAAAGCAAAGCCCTGTACAGGAATCGTTGCTTGTTCCAGCACTTACGAAATAATCATGATAAAAGTTTGTACTGCAGCGCAAACTATGGTACTATAATGGCTAATTGCATCAGTCAAGTTTCCTAGGGTTCCGCGTACGTTACTGTACGGTCTGGTCCGAGGGGGAAACACACGATCATGTATCGTGTTCACACGGAGGGATAAAAGCCCGGGAGATCATCGTCATTATGACGGATTTCTCCAGGGCTTTTTTTATTTGGACGAAAGGGGAGACCACAGTGAATTGGAATTGGACTAAAGTATTTGTCGCCGCCTTCTTCGAGGTATTCTGGGTGATTGGATTGAAACATGCGAGTAATGGTTGGCATTGGGCAGGGACGATCATTGCGATCGGTATTAGCTTCTATGTCCTGTTAACAGCCAGTAGAAATTTGCCCGTTGGCACAGTATATTCCGTATTTGTCGGCTTAGGTACGGCTGGTACGGTACTAGCGGATATCGTATTCTTCAATGATCCGTTCAGCTGGTCGAAGCTGATTCTCTTGCTAGTTCTGCTCGGCGGTGTTGTAGGCCTGAAGCTAGTTTCAAGTGAATCGGGAGAGAAGGGAGTGGAGTCGTAAGATGGCCTGGTTGTATTTGTTAATTGCCTGCTGTTGTGAAATGTTCGGCGTGGCGATGATGAATAATTGGAGCATGGACCGAAGCTGGCAAGCGGTAGTCATGTTGATAGTGGGATTTTGTGTAAGTTTCTTCTTCTTGTCACTTGCCATGAAGACACTACCGATGGGAACGGCTTATGCGGTATGGACTGGTATTGGTGCGTGCGGTGGAGCGATCATAGGGATGACACTATATGGAGAATCGCGTAGTATCAAACGCATTTTGTTTATCGCAATGATTCTTGGCTCTGCAATTGGGTTGAAACTTATCTCGTAGTTCTTTCTGCAATTTTAGCACCATTATTGGAGTCTAATAAAGGAATCATCTGGAAGATGTATAAACAATCTGAATAATTGAAGAGGATCGGGGTTGCGCAACTCCCTTATGCGGGGATAAGGAATGTAGGAGCTCATTGGTTAGAGTGTTAATTCCATAAAGAAAGTTAGAGCATTTCAGCCTCTCTCCGTGTACAATAAGTGATGTATGTGAGCGATAACATCCATCGAATAGGGAGGCAATTGAAGATGATCGTTGGAAATGGAACGCATAGGTACGAAGTGGCAGAAGGATGGGCGAAGGTGCCTTCGCAAGTTACACTAGGATATACGCACGGGATTGTCGTTGATTCCGCGAACGATGTTTATGTGTTCCATACCGGAACCCCCTCGGTCGTCAAGTTTAACTCGGCAGGCGATTATATCGACTCTTGGGGTGAACAATTCGCTGGCGGTGCACACGGATTTTATTTGCACAAGGAAGGCACAGAGGAATTCCTCTACATCACTGACACGAAGCAAGGCATTGTAGTGAAGTTAACCCTTAAAGGTGAGACTGTATTAACACTAGCTACACCTGATCTGCCGGATGTGTACAATGC
>NZ_JBFUIX010000426.1:0-1609 GCF_056401635.1 Paenibacillus sp. P4_E11
GCACAATAGAGAGGACCTTACTCATTCTATGTGCGCACAGCCGACAGGAGATAACCGACACGATGAACCAACAAACGACGCAACAAAATTTCGAAACTGTAGCTAACGAACGCCATTCTGTACGGCAATTCGATCCAACGCATCGAATCAGCCGTGAAGTGCTGATGGACATACTGAACCTGGCTGCACAGGCTCCTTCATCATGGAATTTGCAGCACTGGAAGTTTCTCGTGATCGAGGACAAGGAGCGCAAGATGGCGTTGCTACCCATTGCTAACAATCAGAAGCAAGTGGTGGACGCCTCTGTCGTCGTGGCCGTACTAGGCGATCTGGAGGCGGATAAAAACGCCGAGCCCATATACGGCGGCGCGGTACGTGCTGGAGCGATGTCCGAGGAGATCAAGAATACGTTAGTCGGGCAAATTGCGGGCGCGTACAATTCATCTTCACAAATCGGGCGCGACGAAGCGATACGCAACGCCTCGTTAGCCGCGATGCAGCTAATGCTGGCCGCTAAGGCGAAAGGCTACGACACTTGCCCGATGGGGGGATACAATCCAGCGAAGCTGGTCGAGGAATTCCGCATTCCGCCCCGTTACTTGCCGATCATGTTGATCTCGATCGGCAAGGGCGTCAAACCCGCCCACGCTACCCCTAGATTCAAGGTGGACGATCTGACCGTCTTCAACGGATTTTAGCTATAGAGATGGATGTGATTACACACAGACCGCCCTGGACATGTCCAGGGCGGTTAACTACATCCGCCACTCCTCCACTTCCACGGAAGCGGTGAATCCGCAACCGTTACAGTACAGCTCGTGGACGCACGTATGATTCACAAGATCCGGGAAGCCATTCGTTAGCTTCATATCGTCGATAGGACGATAGGGCGAATAAGGTCCCAAGTAATCGTCGGCCCGCCCGCCGTCACATAAAGAACGACCACATTGCGGGCAATGTTTGGCAAGTGGCTGCAAGCCGTTACATACTGGACAACCGAATGACAAAGGGCACTCCTCCTACAACTGTTCGAAGGGAACTACTTCGAAAGCAACTGTAGAATAGAATGCCCTTTTCGCCGGCATACTACTATTAAAACTTCATGTTACTGCTGTGACCCGGAGATAGCTTAGCATCCGGATCGAAGTATACTTTGGCGTTATTGACAGCGGTTGGAGCTTCACCGAATCCAACAGCAATCAGCTTCAGCTTGCCYGGATAGGTCGTGATGTCGCCTGCTGCGAATATGCCTGGTATGGACGTCTCCATACGCGAGTCGACGACGATCGAACCATTGTCGATCTCGAAGCCCCACTCAGCGATAGGCCCGAGTGAAGAGACGAAGCCGAAGTTGACGATAACGGAATCGACTGGAACTACAGTCACCTCGCCACTCTTGGAGTGCTTCAGGGTAACAGATTCAATGCGATCGGTTCCGTTCAAGCTCTCCATCTCAACCGGTGTAATGACGTTCACCTTGGATTGCTTCAGCATTTCCACGCTGTGCTCGTGAGCGCGGAACTTATCGCGGCGATGAACGAGAGTCACTTCTTCAGCAATCGGCTCCAACATCWGGGACCAGTCAACCGCAGAATCTCCGCCTCCACTG
>NZ_JBFUIX010000427.1:0-1602 GCF_056401635.1 Paenibacillus sp. P4_E11
GAGACAGCCAGAGAAATCAAATCCGATTCCAGCATTGAAAAATGTAAATTTAACTTTTCGTAACGGTGAGTTCATCGCGATCGTCGGGGCTTCGGGCTCAGGTAAATCAACACTTCTGAATATTCTTGGAGGTTTGGATAAACCCGATTCGGGAGAGGTGTTCGTCAACGATACCCCGATGTCATCATTTGACGATCATAAGTTCTCCGATTATCGAAAAGACAACGTCGGGTTTGTGTTTCAACATTTCCACCTGATGCCGCATCTGACTGTGCTCGAAAATGTACAGCTTGCTTTGGCGATGAGTTCTTATGACAAGAGTGAAGCCTATGCTAAATGTGTACAAGCCATCAAGGAGGTTGGTCTGGAAAAGGCGATTCATCAGAAGGCTGACGAGTTGTCTGGAGGACAACAGCAAAGAGTTTCCATTGCAAGAGCGTTGGTAAAGTCGCCAAATGTCATATTGGCAGACGAACCAACGGGTGCCTTGGATTCCCATACTTCAAAAGAAATCATTGATCTGTTGAAACGTATTTCGCAGAGAGGCTGTTTGGTCGTTGTCGTCACCCATGATGAAACGGTTGCCAAACAAGCTTCGAGAATCGTTCGAGTCCAAGACGGAGAGATCATTGTAGATTTGAATCAACGCGTAGCGGATTCCGATCAAACGGCATATACCGTCGAAACAGCCGAAGCACCCAGGAAACGTTCTTTTCAGCTGGGCTCTGCATTCAAACTTTCTTATCATCGGATCAAGGAAAAGAGATGGCGGTATTTCCTTGTATCCATAGGCATCTCTATGGGGATATGCGGATTCAGTCTGGCTCTGGCGCTAGGGAACGGGATAGACAATTATTTGCAGCATTCATCGGATAAAGTCATTGACAGTAAGCAGCTGGTTTTCAAAAAGGAACAAGATTATATGCTCAGTTCCGATTATTACGCTATCAAGAAAAACGAGCATGTCAAATTGGTGCAGCCCGAATTCGATGTGTCAGCAAGAATTGAAAAAAACCCAGACATCATCAGCTTTGACGTCAAACCGTTGCACAAAGAAAGCGATAGAAACGAATATGCCGAACCGAAAGTGATGTATGGGGAGCTTCCCAAAGACGATGAGCAATCGATTGCCCTATCGGAAAGCACAGCTAAAAAACTGCTGCAAGACTGGGAAAATCCGGAAGACTTGGTTGGTAAAGAGATCACCATGAAATTTCTGTCTATGGACGAAATTACGAGTTATCCCTCCCGATGGGACACGCAAAAGATGAAGATTTCGGCCATCACGGAGCAATCCTTTATCGGAAAAGAATATTCTTATATTCCTTACGATTTCCACACCAACGTAGTCAAGCGTTCCAGATTTGTCGGGAAAGACGCGGAGATAACGACCAACAGTTATGATGTGTATGTCGACGATAAAGCTTCTATCGGTTCTGTTATCGATCAGTTTAAACAAAGCTATACGATCACGACACCTGAGAATGTATTGAAAGAGTTAACCAAAACGTTCAAAAACATACAGTTAGCCATGACGGGAGTTTCCATCTTGATCCTGTTGATTTCTTCCATTATGGTTGGCATTATTTTGTTTATCAGCGT
>NZ_JBFUIX010000428.1:0-1595 GCF_056401635.1 Paenibacillus sp. P4_E11
AAGAAGCCGTTACGAACCAAGCGCTAGAAAAGGGAATACGTGTTTATCCGCTTAGCAATTATTGTTTGAAAAGTAATCGAAGAGGGTGGGTGTTGGGCTTTGCTAAAGTAGATGAAGCAGCAATAGAAACAGGGATTTACCGTCTTGCGGAGATGCTTCTATAATTCGAGCATCTCCAGTTAAGCTTTAGTCTTGATCTGTTCCCATGTGTTATTCGGCGTGCCTCATATTATTTCTGTTCAGCTTGTTGTATTCCGCTCAACCTGCATTGTTTTTGGCGAAATTGTCCATGCATCAAAATATGTGCGGCCAAACCTGCAACAAGACCCCAGAATGCACCGCCAACACCAAGTAATGTAACATTTGCTGCCGTTGCTAAAAAAGTTATCAGAGCTGTCTCACGTCCCTTGGGATCAGTTAAAGCGGTGGCAAGGCTTCCGCCAATTGTTCCGAGCAATGCCAATCCCGCTAACGTCGCGATGAAGGTGGCTGGAAGAATCAGAAACAGAGCAGCCAGCGTCACACCAAATATGCCGACAACAATGTAAAAAATGCCACAGGCAACACCAGCAATGTAACGTTTTGTTGAATCCTCATGCGCATCTTTACCTGTACAAATCGCCGCAGTAATGGCTGCTATATTAAAAGCATGCGAGCCGAAAGGCGCTGCAAGGAGTGAGCCCAAACCCGTTACTGTCAAAATCGAATTCGCGCTAGTTTTAAATCCATCATTTCGCAACACTAGCATTCCAGGCATATATTGTCCCGTCAAAGTAATAATGAACAGTGGCAATGCGACGCTCAATAAAGTATGGAATGAAAACTCCGGAACGACGAATATCGGTGAAGCGATTGCTAATTTGATATTGCTGAAATCTACATTCTCCACACTAATCAAGTAAATAAGTCCGATTACTAAAATACCGACGATAGCATAACGGGACGTAAACCTTTTTAATATTACATAAGCAGCAAATAGGACAATTACAAGCAAAGGGTCAATTTTTGCACCACCGAAGGCTGAAATGCCAAACTGCAATAAAATACCTGCCAGCAGACCAGAAGCAATGCCTGAAGGAATAAGCCGGACGAAACGCTCGAACATTCCCGATACCCCTAAAACAATAAACCCTAAAGCAGAGATGATGTAAGCGCCAATAACTTCAGCATAGGGGGTTACCGCTAATGCTGAAACGAGAAAAGCTACACCTGGTGTTGACCAAGCCGTAATAATCGGTTCACGGTATCGATAGCTTAGCCAAATACCAGTTACCCCCACACCAACTGAAATCGACAATACCCATGAAGCGGTCATTTCAGGACTCAAACCCGCTACTTTTGCTGCCYGAAAAACGAGAATAAACGTCCCACCATAGTTGACAATGACAGATATTAAAGCAGCTATGGTGGGAGATATCAAATCACGGCTTCGCAGCGAAGATGATGTTGAATTCATATTCACTCTCCTAATCGTTCTGATGCGTGTTACGGTCCACAGAATCCTGCTTGTACATTTTTTCTTCCTCGATCGGATTTTCTTTCGCCGTTATATGATGGGGGTCAATTCGGTATACCTGAACAGGAGTATTGAATAC
>NZ_JBFUIX010000429.1:0-1595 GCF_056401635.1 Paenibacillus sp. P4_E11
GGACATATGGTGGGCAATAAAGTGATCGTTCATTTTGCCAATTCGCTCAAAAAGATGGTAGATGGGACCAACGGGATTGTAGGTAGATTAGGTGGAGACGAGTTTGTGCTTGTGGTGGAGGACCGGACCGTCCCAACGGATTGGATTGACAAAATTGTTGAGAAGCTGAATCATAGCCGCTATGTCCCCGGTCCGAATGTGGAACCGTTAACCTTATCGTTCTCGATAGGCGAGGCAGTTTCGGATCCGAATTCCACTACGCATATAGAACAACTGATGCATCAGGCTGATCTGAACATGTATGAGTACAAATTGCGCAATCGAGTCCCGCTTATACACAACCAATCCGAGCAGCTGTTCGAATATAGCACGGACCCGATCTTTACGTTCGATATCAACGGACAATTGATAGGTCTGAATCCTGCGGCGGAGCGATTGATCGGCTACAACTTGGAAGAGATTAGAAAGATGCCATTCTCGACATTCATCATGGAGAGCGATCGTGATTTTGTCATTAACACATTTTTTGAGCACACAGTCAAAGGTAGTCCGACAAACTATGAAATCACGATTATCTCGAAAAATGGGACGAAGGTTCCAGTAAGCGTGACAAACATCCCTATTATTGCTAATCACAAGATCGCCGGATTTTATGCGCTTGCTCAAAATATGTCCGAACGCAAACACGCCGAAGAACAGCTTCGTTATACAGATAAGATGGATGTGATGAACCGTATTGCGGCGCGATTCTCGGAAGAGATTCGGATCCCGCTCACGAATCTTATCGGGTGTTCCAGGCTGATGGAGAAGGAGAGTGAACGGAGCAGTCCGTACTATACGATCATCCAATCTGAGCTGGAACGAATCGAGTTCATCTCCAATGAAGTGATGCTGCTGTCGAATCCGATCTCGGAGCCGATCGAACATCATAATCCGTTGCACTTGATGCAGGACGCGATGATGATATTGGAGACGAAAGCATTTCTGTCGCAGGTGACCTGGGAGGTCTCCACAAAGAATGACATCCCGGAAGTGGTGTGTGAACCCAAGCAACTGAAGCATGCGTTCGTTCATGTGCTCAACAATGCGATAGAAGCCATGCCGAACGGTGGACGTATCCAGGTGGAGCTGGAGCATCAGGACGATAGCGTGACCATTCTCGTTCGGGACGAAGGGATGGGACTGGAAGAGAAGCAGCTTCGCATGATCGGGAAACCTTTTTACTCGTCGAAGCCGAATCGGGTTGGGATCGGGCTTACGATTACGATGAGGATCATGAACAACCATAAGGGCAGCTTCATGGTATTCAGTGAACAGAATGCAGGGACGACTGTGGAACTCAAGCTTCCAAGTTGACAAGATTGTAGCTGATCATGATGATTAAGCAAACCGTCGATTTGACGGTTTTTTGCCTTGGAATGAAAGAAATGGCAGCACTGTGGTACAATAAGACAAGTTTGTACGGTTTTAAGGAGGGAAGCAGCAATGAAACAAACCTCGCATGAAATAATAGTCCATCTGCAGGAAAGAGCGGTCTTAGTCAGTCTGGTCTTGAAGAGCAATCGTTTGTCGGAGGAGATGATCCAGTACTCCTT
>NZ_JBFUIX010000430.1:0-1589 GCF_056401635.1 Paenibacillus sp. P4_E11
CAGTTTGATCATTCCGTCCCAATTAGCAGGAGCTGTAATTTTCGTTCCMTCTGGRATCGTAATACTCACAATACCTAATGAAGTAGCCGCTTGTACTTCGATTAACGGAAGCGTCGCTTCTTTGTTAGATCCCACCGTTACCGGGGTGACGGCCACATTTGCGTTCTTTACGCCTAAGGGAACGGTGATCGTTACCGCTGTGCTCGGCGTTACTAGTATCGGTGTTGCAGAATCAGCCGTCAATGCTGTGGCTCTTTGAATGGTTAGGCTATATATTTGGGTTGTTAAACCGTCTTCTGCCGTCACTGCAATCTTGACCACGTTACTGCCTATGCTCAGCGGAAGCGATGAGGACGCCGTTTCGCTCGTCAACGTGATGGGACCACTTACCAGCGCACCGCTGCTGTTATATACGCTCGCGGTCACAGTGCCAAACATGGTATTAGCTACCGTCGGGGTTACCTTGATTCCGCTCACGCTGTTCCCCACGCTTACTGTGTAGCTGGACGTGCCTGACACGAACATCGGATTTAAGCTCCCGCTCGACAAAGTCAAGTTGCTCAAATCAGCGTTCGAGCTCGGCGTCGTATCATTTACCGTGATCGCAAGCGTCTGCGTTGCTCCGCCGCTGAACGTGAACGTCAAGTTTGTCGTGCCCACTACCTGACCCGCCAAGTACGCTTTCAGAATGGTTACCGTGTTGCCCGTAACGGTATAATCCGTTCCAGACGTTAGCGGCGTTATGCCGTTCGCGATACTCGCTAGTATATTTCCATTCAATGTCATCGTTGTCTTCACGTCTAACTGGGCAGACTCTTTCTTATCGAAGCTGGCGATCTGGGGGCTGATCGTGCTGTTGCCCGGTGTCGTATCACTTACCGTGATCGCAAGCGTCTGCGTTGCTCCGCCGCTGAAAGTGAACGTCAAGTTTGTCGTGCCCACGACCTGACTCGCCAAGTACGCTTTCAGAATGGTTACCGTGTTGCCCGTAACGGTATAATCCGTTCCTAGCGTTAGTTGCGACATGCCGTTCGCGATACCCGTTAGTGTATTTCCACTCAATGTCATCGTTGTCGTCACGTCTAACTGAGCGGACTCTTTCTTATCAAAGCTTGCAATCAGGGGGCTGATCGTGCTGTTACCCAGTGTCGTATCACTTACCGTGATCGCAAGCGTCTGCGTTGCTCCGCCGCTGAAAGTGAACGTCAAGTTTGTCGTGCCCACTACCTGACTCGCCAAGTACGCTTTCAGAATGGTTACTGTGTTGCCCGTAACGGTATAATCCGTTCCAGACGTTAGTGACGTTATGCCATTCGCGATACTCGTTAGTGTATTTCCACTCAATGTCATCATTGTCGTCACGTCTAACTGGGCAGACTCTTTCTTATCGAAGCTTGCGATCAGGGGGCTGATCGTGCTATTGTTTGTGCCATCAATGACGGTCACATTGTTTGAACCACCATTGGAGACATAGATTTTGTTCGTTTCGGGATTCACCGCTACTGCTCCAGGCCCAGTTCCCGCAGATACCGTCGTTGTCGTGTTGCTCGCACCGTCAATGACGGTCACGTTGTTTGAATTCCTATTGG
>NZ_JBFUIX010000431.1:0-1589 GCF_056401635.1 Paenibacillus sp. P4_E11
GCTATGCGTGGACCATGAAACGGCCCATGCGGTTAAACAAATGGTGGACATCATACAAGGAGGGGTACGACATGGCATCGAAATATCTTGATCCAAAATGGCTCACGTTCATCGTAACTATCATCATCACCGCGGTAAACAAATACTATGGCCTACACGTGGACATCGGTAAGGTAATCGCCGCTCTGCTAGTGGTCATCAACTTCCTTATCGCTCAGTTCAAAGAGGATATTGCTAGAGTACAAGCGGGGCAATCGCCTAGAAGTTCACTTTTCGGGATTAAAACATTAACAATGGCATTCGCTTGCTTATTGCTTGGGGTGGGCAACTATTACGATTGGCCGATGACAGAAGGAGAGTTAATGGGAATTGTCGGATTTGCTGGATTGATAATTACTGGGAAGGCAGTGACCGACAATAAATCCTTAAAGAGGGAGGGTGGTACTATTGCAAACACGAAACATTCAAATACCACAGAATCTTTTAAATGAGCTAGGCGTTCCCCAAATAATAGACTCGACGGATACACTGCCCAAGAACAAAGTTAAGGATTGGGACGCGCTTAATCCACGCCGACAACTCACGGCCCTAACTGACATCGGATGGCACCATACAGGAACGTTCCTTGAGGATGGAGCCACGGCTACCGTTCATGCCAACAATCACATTAGACTGACTAAGAACGAAACTACAGGCGATGGTGGAATGCCGTACACCTTCTATATCAAGGACGGGCAGATCGAGCAATGCAACGATCTGTTAACCTTTGTCTATGCAATATCGGGTAAGAATCCGTTCGTTGTCAGTATTGCGGTGGAGGGCTGCTACTCACCATTGAGGGACAAGGTAACGAAGGAGATCGTTCGCCAAGCTGACGAACTTTCTGATGCGAATCTACGTGCGATGATTGCGCTTGAATTGACACTCCGTCCGTTGTTGCCGAGCTACGCACGTACGATCGGCCATAACTACTACGCGAGTACTGATTGCCCTGGATTTAGCATGACTAGGTTTATTCAATCCGTGACGGAGATCCAACAAAGGTTAGAGTGGAAGGATTCGAAAGCTGCACGTGCCGAACTCGCCTTCCGTATGGCAAACGTCATCCTATGGACGCGTAACACCGCGCAGGGGTTGGATCAATACGGTAAGCCTACGGTTACAGAAGAAGGGAAAACATGGGCCATTGAGCGGCTGATGTTGCTGGAATCGGCTATGCGAGAACATGGATTTCTTTGAATAACACAAAAAGCCTCGCCTACCCTGGCGGGGCTACTCCATATACTTTTTTTACTTCTTCTTGTGTGACCGTCTGCACCAAAACCCACTTCCCTCCGCGCTTCTGATACGTGTCTCGTGTGTTACCCATGACCGCGATCCATGTACCATCCTCTGCATCCGATGGAGCGTCTTCTAACCGCAGGTAGCTGTTGTTGATCTTGTAGTAAGCCCGAGCGGTCCACCATACCCATATTTGCTTGTGATACGGTTGTATGGCGATGTCGGCTAGGGTGAAGTCCTTGTATTTCTGGTGGTATGCAGCTTGGAGGTATTTGAGAATCAGTTCCTGAATTTCTTGTGGGTATCCC
>NZ_JBFUIX010000432.1:0-1588 GCF_056401635.1 Paenibacillus sp. P4_E11
TGTTAATGCGGTTCTACGATGCTACATCCGGTACAATTCAGATCGACGAAAGCCTGATCTTCGCTACGTCGTCTCTCTGCAATCTGCTCTGGTGACCAAGTCTGTTCAAGCTTCTCCTGTTTTTCTTATGCAAGCTTAGGTGAGAACTTGCCTGTCGGAACACATGAAGCTCTTCGTTGCTCATACGCTTCCTGAGCAACTTCAGCTTCGTATTGATCGTCTGACTGTCCTCGCTGGAGTTCTCGGGCGATCGTGGAATGATGGCGTTTAAGAAGCTCTCGACCAATCGCTCTGGTCTTCCAGCCAAGTCCATGCAACGTCTCTAGTTGTCCGCGTTCGATTATGCTAAGATGGGAGTAGCTCATGTTGGGTTCTCCTGTAAAAATGGTGTTGTGGTGACTTCCATTTTACACGAATCCATTCATGGGCTTCTTTGTTTTTAGCTGTCGCACTTCATATTTCAATCCGTCATTTATTAATGATGTAAGGAGGAATCACTAACATTGATCTTTAAAGGATAATGTAGGAACAATTGTGTCGAGGACACCTGAATCGATAGCGTGAATCATAATGGGCCATGCTTCTTTCTAAAGGTTTCATCGATTTCAAATAAGTGTTAGACTCTTTAGAAATATGAGCCGAGTGAAAAATAATTTCGATTCTACTTAATTAACATTACGAACGTGAAGATTTTTTTGCTACAATTAAAATGTCTGAATTTGCGAGGTGGCAAAGATGACCGTCAGCTATAAAAAGCTACGGAAATTATTGATAGACCGCGATATGAAAAATGGAGATTTGCAGATGGCCGCAGGTCTCATCCCGTCTTCTATCGCAATACTGACAAAAAACCAATCGTCATCATGGATGTTCTAATAACGGTGTGTACGGCTCTGAATGTCGGTTTGAAGACATGGGGCTGGTGCCTGAAAATAATGGAGGACAAACAAAATGAGCTTAAGTGCAAATATAAGTGAAAAAGCCGCCTTGATCTGGGCGATTGCGGATAAATTAACCGGGGTGTACAAGCCCCATGAATACGGCGAGGTTATTCTGCCTTTGACCGTTATTCGCCGTTTTGATTGTATCCTGTCTGATACAAAGGACGCGGTTSTGGAGAAATATGTGGGCATCAAGACGCTGCCCATGCGGGATGTATTGATCCGTAAGGCGGCCGGACATCCTTTTTACAACAACAGTCAATTTACCTTGGAGCGCCTTCTGGACGACCCGGACAACATCGAAGCCAATTTTCGAGATTACCTGAACGGCTTTTCCGAAAATGTGCAAGGCATTATCGAGAAGTTCAAGTTCGACGGCCATATTAACACAATGGCAAACAAGGGTATCCTGTACATTGTGCTGAAAGAGTTTACAACTTCGAAAGCGAATCTTCATCCGTCTGTCATCTCCAATCTTGAGATGGGTTACATATTCGAAGAAATTATCCGTAGATTTTCCGAGTCTCATAATGAGGATGCCGGACAGCACTATACACCCCGCGAGGTCATCAAGCTGATGGTTAACGTTCTTTTTTATGATGACAACGACATTCTCTCCGGCAACAACGTGGCAAAGACCATTTATG
>NZ_JBFUIX010000433.1:0-1585 GCF_056401635.1 Paenibacillus sp. P4_E11
GATCAGCCCAGCCGCTATTACGACGACGGTAGTGAGAACAGGAATCAGATGGTGCATGGTAGCATTGTCGTGCAATAAATACAGCTCCATCTTGTCATCGCTGACGAACATCTCTCCCGCCGTGTAACCTAGAATCCCAGCACCCAAATAAACAAAGATCGGATACTTGTGCAATAGCTTCATAACGAGTGTGCTACCCCATACGATAATCGGGATGCTGAGCCCGATACCAAGAATAATAACCGTTGTATTCCCACCGGCTTTGGCTGCGATTGCCAACACATTATCCAGACTCATCACGAAATCCGCCACAATAATCGTCCAGATCGCTTTCCCAAGCGATGTAGCTTCCTTCACATTGGCATGACTATCATCGTCAAGCAATAGCTTAATCGCAATATACATAAGCAGAATAGACCCGCCTGCCTGAATGTATGGCACTTTCAAGATCGCAACAGCTACAATGGTCAGAATAAGCCGCAGAGCTATTGCTCCGAACGCCCCCCACCATATAGCTTGCTTCCGCTGATGCAGAGGTAAGTTTTTGCTAGCGAGCGCTATAACGACAGCATTATCCCCGCTTAACACAATATTGATCAGCATAATTTGCAAAAATAGCAAAAACCATTCCATCCTTCATTAACCTCCTGCATCGTTTCCTAGAATTGTGCTTGGCTTGTAAACTTATGTGACATGACCAGCATCTTGGCAACGTTATATTACGTATGAGCTGGACAATGGTTTCACATCAAGTCCAACCCATATTAGAACAATCTGTCGCTCTCTTCTTCTTGATCCGGAGTAATATACATCGTCTCGGTCTGCTTCACTGCCGTACGAATGGCTTCAGGCAGCCAGCTATCCATCCAGGCTTCTTGTCTTTCCACAACACGTAGGTTCGGGTTCGTGGCGGGTGCCTTCGGCACGAATAGGGTACAGCAGTCTTCGTAGGGCAAGATGGATATGGGGAACGTTCCGATCTGTTCAGCAAGCACCGTGATCTCCGCTTTATCCAGCGTAATCAGCGGTCTGAGAAGCGGAAGTGAGGCTGCATTTCCGATCACATGCAGGCTGGGCAGCGTCTGACTGGCAACTTGACCCAAGCTTTCACCGGTCACGATCGCAAGTGCCTCTTGGCGTTCAGCTAGCTGCTCAGTGATACGGAACATGGCGCGTCGCATAAGGGTAATTAACAAATTGTCACGGCATTCTTGCTTCATTCTAGTCTGTATTTCCGTGAAAGGCACTAAGTGCAAAGTTACCTTCCCCGCATATTGAGCAAGAATCCGGGTCAGATCAATGACCTTCTGTTTGGCTTGTTCACTTGTGAACGGATAACTATGGAAATGCACGGCCTCCAACCTCAAGCCTTTTCGCATCGCAAGCCAGCCAGCAACCGGGCTGTCAATGCCKCCGGATAGCATAAGCATCGCTCTGCCACTGCTACCAAGCGGGAATCCCCCGGGACCTGGCAGCACCTCGGAGAACACGAGCGTCTCTTGCTCACGAACTTCCACACGAATATCGAGCTGAGGATTGTGCACGTCTACGGTAAGCCCGTCCTGCTTTTGAAGAATAGTCCCAC